>DASWWB010001162.1:0-6415 GCA_036406115.1 Herpetosiphonaceae bacterium | reverse complement strand
GCCGATATGGTCTTCAAGCCGGCGGTCGGCAGCGACGGCCAGCCCCGCGACCTCGGCCAGGGCACGATCGGCGCCCTGCTCTCGGATCCCGACCGCGAGGTCCGCCGCAGCGCCTGGGAGAACTACGCCGACAGCCACCTGGCGCTCAAAAACACCATGGCCAACACGCTCGCCGCCTGCGTCAAGCAGCACGCGATGCTGGCCCGGGTCCGCAACTATCAATCCTCGCTGGACTCGGCGCTCTCCGAGAATTTCATCCCGGTCGATGTGTTCCACCGCCTGATCGAGACCTATCGCAAGCATGTGCCGACCTGGCACCGCTACTGGCAGGTCCGGCGCAAGGCGCTGGGCTACGACAAGCTCCACGTCTATGACATCAAGGCCCCGCTCACTTCCGTCAAGTCGGCGGTGCCCTACGAGCAGGCCGTCGAGTGGATTGTCGAGGGCATGCGCCCGCTCGGCGACGAGTATGTCAGCGTGATGGAGCGCGGGCTCAAGGAGCAGCGCTGGGTCGATATCTACCCCAACCAGGGCAAGCGCGCCGGCGCCTTCTCCTCCGGCGTCCAGGGCACCCACCCGTTCATCCTGATGAGCTACAACGATGATGTCTTCAGCATGAGCACGCTGGCCCACGAGCTGGGCCACTCGATGCACTCGTACTACACCTGGCAGAACCAGCCGGCGGCCTACGCCAACTACGGCCTGTTCGTGGCCGAGGTGGCCTCGAACTTCAACCAGGCCCTGGTCCGCGCCCACCTGCTCAGCGCCAACGCCGATCCTGACTTCCAGATCGCGGTGATCGAGGAGGCGATGTCCAATTTCCACCGCTACTTCTTCATCATGCCGATCCTGGCCCAGTTCGAGCTGGCGATCCACGAGCTGGTCGAGCAGGGCCAGGCGATCACCGCCGACGGCCTGAACACGCTGATGACCAAGCTCTTCAGCGAGGGCTACGGGGAGGAGCTCGAGATCGACGCCGCCCGCATCGGCAGCACCTGGGCCCAGTTCCCGACCCACCTCTACGCCAATTTCTACGTCTACCAATACGCCACCGGCATTTCCGGCGCCCACGCGCTGGCCGAGGGCGTGCTGGCCGGCGCGCCCGGCGCCCGCGACAACTATCTGGCCTTCCTCAAGGCCGGCTCGTCGCTCTACCCGCTGGAGGCGCTCAAGCTGGCCGGCGTCGATCTCTCCAGCTCGGATCCGGTCGAGAAGACCTTCGCCGTCCTCGGCGGCCTGGTCGACCGCCTGGAGCAGTTGGTCGAACAACGCTCCGCGCAGCCGGCCTAACACCGGCACGACCTCTCTCTCCGCCGGAGTCGCCGCGCTGTCGTAGCGCGGCGGCTTCGGCGTTTTTGGGCGGTTACGACGCCGCGCCGAGCGGGTATTGGATCTCGGTCACCGGCGGCTTGCCCTCGTCTTTGGCCAGATAGACCTCGCGGACCGGCAGCGCCGGTTTCTCGCCATGATCCGCCAACCAGCGCGCCGCTGCGCCATAGGGTTCGCTCAGCGAATCATACGGGATTGAAAGCTTTTGGGGAAAGCATAGGCCCTCCGGGATCTGCAGAGTCAAGCGCCGGCTTCGGCCACGCGAGTGCGTGCGCCGGCATGTTCGCTCAGGTATGCTGGAGGGGCTTGGCATTGTCGCGCCGGGCCGAGGAGCGAAGATGAGAAAACTGAAGGCCTTGGGCCTGGCGGCGCTGATTGCCGCGCTCGCCCTCTGGATGCTGTGGCCCGAGACGCTAAGCGTCGACCAGCGAGCCATTACCGGGCTGGCCTATAGCCCGGACGGCCGCTATGTCGCCGCCAGCGGCTGGTCCGTGATTAGGGTTTGGGATGCGCGCACCCATCGGCTCGCCTATGAGTTCATGCCGGGGCGCGGCATCGACCAGCCGTGGATCGAAGCTCTCGCCTGGAGTCCGGATAGCGCCCGCCTGGCGGTGGGGATGCTTGATGTGAAAGATGGACTCATTCAAACGACGGTAACGGTGTTCGCGCTCGGCAAAGCGTCGCCCCCTGAGCTGGAGAACTCATTGCGGCATTACCCCATCTCCTCCATCGCCTGGGGGCCAGCCGGCACGCTGTCCGTCGGCTACACGGATTCCATGATTTTTGTGTGGGACGACTCGTCCGGCCGCATCCTGCATCAGTTGGTTTGCGGCAACTCGCGCGGCGTGCTGGATGTCACCCACAGCCCCGACGGCGCGACGCTTGCCGCCGCAGGCAGCACCGGCCGCGTCTATCTCTGGCGCATGGCCGACGGCGCCCCTGCCGGCGAATGGCCCGCCCACGTCGGCGCGGTCAATGATCTCGCCTACAGCCCGGACGGCGAACTGCTGGCTTCGGCCGGCTCCGATCATCTGATCAAGCTGTGGTCAGTGCCAGGTGGCGCGCTGGTGCGGACGCTCGCGGGCCATGAGGATGCTGTCAACGTTATCGCCTTCAACGCCGACGGCTCTCGCTTAGCCTCGGGCTCGGGCCAGGCCAGCGATAGCGGCCCCGAATCGCCTGACCCCTCGGTGCGGGTGTGGGACCTTCGCTCGTCCGCGCCGCCTGTTAAACTTGGCATCCAGTATCCCGCCGCCTCGTATGTCGCCTTCACCCCCGACGGGCGCAAAGTCGCCAACTCCAACGCCTATGGGCCGATCCACTTTTGGCGAGTCAAATGAGCCGGCGGTCCGCTTGATCCGCGTACCGCGCCGGCCACCCGCTAGGATGGCCGGCGCGGCAGTTAATCGATATTTAACCAAGTTCCCGCGCATGGGGGATTGCAAAGCGGCGCGGATGGAATTATAGTTGCGGCAGCGCTTGTTTACTTTTCTCTAAGATTTGCCAATCGATCGCTCCGGGGCGGCGCCGCGCTGGAATCCAGGCTGCGCAGCTCTTTTCGGTGTTTTTTTGATATCTCCGGGCTGTGTTGGAGGATGGGGAATGAAACGCGCTGGTTGCGCCGCGCTGCTGATCGTCCTGCTGGCGATCGCCGGGCTTGGTCGCTCGTCCGTCGCCGCGGCGGCGCCCTCGGACCTGGATCTGGCCTATCGCTGGGCGCCCGTCCACTTCCAAGACACGGACTCGAGCGACTACGACGCCGACTACATCACCGCCGTCGATTACGATGGCGACTGGGACGCCAAGAACAATTGGGAGCGCCAGGACGACAACGGCGCCGCGCTCAAGGCCAAGGCCTATTTTTCGATTGTCGAGACGGCGACCCACTGGCACATTGTGTATTCGTTCTACCATCCGCGCGACTGGGAGGATTTCCTGGCCGGCACCGACGCCGAGCACGAGAACGATCTGGAGGGCGCGCTGGTCGTGGTGCGCAAGGACGGCTCGGCGTTCGGCGCCTTCGAGGGCATGGTCACGGTCGCCCACAGCGACTTTTTCTCCTGGACGCCGCCCGGCAGCCCGTGGCGCTCCGGCCGCGAGTCGATCGACGGCGCGGTGGTGATGCGCTCGTTCGACGGCGTGTCGCGCCCGACCACCTTCCAGGAGGCCAAGGGTCACGGGCTCAAGGCCTGGAACGGCGGCGGCTTCCCCGGCGGCGACGGCGTGATCTACGAGCCCAGCCTGACGGTCGCCGAGGTTCCCTCCGGCGGGAATGATTCGTCGGCGCGCTACCAGCTGATCGATGTGTTCGCTGCCGGCGGGCTCTGGGCGCATCGCTCCGATCCGCTGACCTTCGCCTCCTGGGGCGTGTTCCGGGGCGACAACGGCAAGGATAACGCCGCGAACGCGCCCTGGAAATGGGACGACAAAGACGACGGCGGCGCGCTGCCCGGCGGCGAGCTCGCCACCGATCCGGCCAAGCTGATCAATATCTATTTCAGCAATCTTGGCGCATTTAGTCTTACCTACGCTCGCAATGGCTATCGTTAAGCGGAGACATCCGCATTGGCTCTCGATCCGTAACACTCGTTAGAAACAGCAGGCATGTATGATGCCGATCAGTGCTACGCGACAAATTCCCACACAGCCGTGCCGCAAGCCGCTGTGTGGGAGTTTGGCATCCGCCGGCCGCACGCTAGCGCGAACCACGCCGTTCGCCAAGGAGTCCAAGCATGACTATTCTCATTGTTGACGACGATCCGATCATCCAGCAGCTGCTGCTGGTCATGCTGCGCTCCGGTGGCTACGCGGACGCCCAGATCGCCGGCTCGGTCGGCGAAGCCTTCCGGCTGCTGGGCGTGGCGGACGACGCGCCGGCCCTGCGCTGCGAGCTGATTCTGATGGACATCACGCTGCCCGACATGACCGGCCTGGAGGCGGCCCAGCGCATCAAGGCGATCGACTGGCTCCAGGATGTGCCGATCATCGTGGTGAGCGGCCACGAGGAGACAGCGGCGATCAAGGCGGCCTTCGATGTCGGGGTGGTCGACTACATCACCAAGCCGCTCAACAAAGTCGAGCTGCTGGCCCGGGTCCGCTCGGCGCTGCGGCTGCATCAGGAGATGGACCGGCGCAAGGCCCGCGAGCAGGAGCTGCTGGCGGTGACGGCCCAGCTCAAGGCCGCCAACGCCCAGCTCCAGTACCTTTCGACCCACGACGGCCTGACCGGGCTGGCCAACCGGCCGCATTTCGATGATGTCAGCGGCCAGGAGTGGCGGCGGGCGGCGCGGGCCGGATCGTCGCTGGCGCTGCTGATGATCGACGTCGACCACTTCAAGGCCTACAACGACCACTACGGCCACCTGGCCGGCGACGAGTGCCTGCGCAAAGTGGCCAGGGCGCTGGCCTCGGTCGCCCAGCGGCCCGGCGATCTGGTGGCGCGCTACGGCGGCGAGGAATTCGTGGCCGTGCTGCCGGAGACCGACCTGGCGGGCGCGCGCCACCTGGCCGAGGAGGTCCGGGCGGCGATCGAAGGCTTGTGCATCGAGCATCGCGGCTCGCGCAGCGCCGAGGGCGTGACGGTGAGCGTGGGCGCCAGCGCCTGCCATCCCGCCGACGGCCTGCGCCTGGAGTATCTGCTGTCGTTCGCCGACGACGCGCTGTACCAGTCCAAGGCGGCCGGGCGCAACCATGTCACGGCGCTGGCGCTGAGCCTCGCCCGTTCGAGCCAGCCTACTCCTCAATGACCGCGCGGAAGCCCTCGCCCAGCACCTCGACCGCCTCGGTGATCACCACGAAGGCCGACGGATCGATCTGCGAGACCAGGGCTTTGAGCGCGCTGATCTCCGACTGGGCCACGACGCACAGCAGCACCGGCTGCTGTGCCGCCGTGAAGCCGCCCAGCCCCGGCAGGACGGTCACGCCCCGGCCGAGCTGATGGAGCAGGGCCTCGCGCACGGCGTCGGGCTGTTTTGACATAATGAGCGCCGAGCGCGCCAGGCTCAAGCCCTCCAGCACCACGTCCACCACCCGCCCGGTAATAAACGCGACCAGCACCGCATACAGCACCGCTTTCGGCCCGTAGATCCAGCCGCCGGCGGCGAACACCACCACCTCCAGCGCCAGCACCGCCTGGCCCAGCTTGACGCCGCGCCAGCGGTTGAGGAAGCGGGCCAGGATGTCGGCGCCGCCGGTCGTGCCCCGGGCGCGGAACACCAGCCCGAGTCCCAGCCCGCCGAGCAGCCCGCCGTAAAACGTGTAGAGCAGCGGATCGGTCACCACATAGGGCGTGAGCGGCTTGGCGAGCAGGTCGATCGCCAGCGACAGCACGACGGTGGCGTAGATCGTGCGCGCGCCGAAGGCCC
Source organism: Herpetosiphonaceae bacterium (assembly GCA_036406115.1). Taxonomy (GTDB): domain Bacteria; phylum Chloroflexota; class Chloroflexia; order Chloroflexales; family Herpetosiphonaceae; genus DASWWB01. The sequence continues at coordinate 722 of DASWWB010001162.1, read as the reverse complement.
AGCCGCCCAGGTAGCGGATGCCGAGCACGAACAGCGGGATGTTCAGCGCCAGGCTGACCGCGCCGACCGGCAGGCCGAACTCGCTGTTGAGAATCTGGGCGATGCCGGTGACGCCGCCGACCAAGATTTCATTGGGGATGAGAAAGGCGTCCAGCGCCACCGCCAGGCAGATCGAGCCCAGCGTGAGCTGCACGTAGTCGCGGATGAGCTGATAGGGGATGCGGCCCGCCATGGTTTGCCTCGCAGTTGCGGCGCCCGCCGGGCTCAATCTGCCTGGCGCTGCGCGTTGAAGGACGGTTGGCGGGTATTATACAGGCGCGGCACGCTTTGATGGTGCCGGGGGCCGCCCGAGGCGGCGCGGCGTGCGACAAGGGAGGGCGTATGGCGGATTCCGGTTCGGCGGCGGGGCGCGGCTCCTGGCGCGATGATCTGCGGCGGGCTGCCCTGGTCTATCTGGCGCTGCGGCTGCTGCTGATCCCGCTGGGCTATTTGTTTGATCAGGCGGCGGCCATCCGGCAGATCGACTGGCTGCCGGTTCGCTGGTTCGAGATCGCCACGCTGCCCTGGAACCGCTACGACACCGTCTACTACCTGACGCTGGCCAAGGACGGCTACGGCTACGAGCCGGCGACGCTGGGCTTCCACCCGCTGTTCGCCTGGGTCGCGCGGCCGTTCGGCACCCTGCTGGGCGACTGGCTGCTGGGGCTGACGGTGGCGGCGGC
>DASWWB010001161.1:0-1658 GCA_036406115.1 Herpetosiphonaceae bacterium | reverse complement strand
GCCGAAGGCGCGCCCGAGGAACCCGCAAAATCCTGCACGGCCCTCACCGGCGCCGAAATCTGCATCACCGAGGCCAGCTACACGGCCGATGTCTGCACCGCCATGTCGGCCTTCGCCGCCCGCTGGCGGTTGCCGGAGGCGTTTCTGGCGCGGCTGATCTGGCAGGAGAGCCAGTTCGATCCGCTGGCGCTGAGCCCGGCCGGGGCGCAGGGCATCGCCCAGTTCATGCCCGGCACGGCCCGGCTGCGCGGCCTCGGCAATGCCTTCGATCCCGCCGAGGCGCTGGCCCGGTCGGCCGAATATCTGCGCTTCCTCACCGACAAGTTCGGCAATTTCGGTCTGGCGGCCGCCGCCTATAATGGCGGCGAGCGGCGGATCGAAAACCTCGTCGCGCGTGGCGGCGGCCTGCCCTACGAGACGCGCGACTATGTGGTGATCGTGACCGGCCGCAGCGTCGGGCACTGGCTGGCCGAGCGGCCCGATCCCGTGGACTTCACCCTGCTGCCCGATGTCGAGTTCCAGGCCGCCTGCCTCGATATGGCCAAGGCCGTGCGCCGCCCCGATCTCACCACCGATCCGGGCGAGTGGCAGCCCTGGGGCGTGCTGATCGCCCAGACCAACGCGGCGCAAACGGCGCGCGCCCGGTTCGACGATGTCCAGGCTCGCTTCGGCGAGGTGATCGGCGCCGAAAAGCTGATGCTGATCACCGTGCGCAACCCCAATTTCGGCCGCCGCCTGCGCTTTTCCGCCATGCTCGGCCGCCAGACCCGGGCCGAGGCGCAGCAGCTCTGCCAGAAACTGAGCGCCGCCGGCGGCGCCTGCATCGTCCAGAAGACGCAGCCCTGAGGGCGTGCTAGGCAGAGCCGGTCCCGTCCCGCCTCCCCGACTCGTCCATTGTCCGCTTCTCCCTCCAGCCGCGCCTTCGCGGTCGCCCTGCTGCCGATTGCGGCGGCGACCTTCGCGCTGTTTTTCGTCACCGGCATCGCCCTGCCGGTGCTGCCGCTGCATGTGCATGACGGGCTGGGCCAGAGCGCCTTCGTGGTCGGGCTGGTGGCCGGCGTACAGTTCCTCGTCTCGCTCGGGTCGCGCATCTGGGCCGGTGGCTTTTCCGATCGGCGCGGGCCGAAACAGGCGGTGATCGTCGGTCTGGTGCTGGCCGTGGTCGCGGGCGGGCTCTATCTGGTTTCGCTCGCCTGTCTCGATCAGCCGCTGCTCTCGGTAGCGATCCTGCTCGCCGGGCGCGGCGTGCTCGGCGCCTCGGAAAGCTTTGTCATCACCGGCGCGCAGAGCTGGGCGCTGACGCTCGCCGGGCCGCAAAGCGCCGGCCGCGCCATCGCCTGGATCGGCATGGCCATGTATCTGGCGCTCGCCATCGGAGCCCCGGTGGGCAGTGCCCTGTTCGAAGGTCTCGGCTTTGTCGCCATCGGCATCGGCACCATGCTGATCCCGGTGCTGGTGCTGGTCGCCATCGTGCCGCTGCGCCCGGCCGCACCCGAGCCGCAGGGCGAGCGGGCGCTGTTCGCCGTTGCCCGTGCGGTGTGGCTGCCCGGCCTGGGGCTGGCCTTTGCCAGCCTCGGCTTTGGGGCGATTGCGTCCTTTGCGGTGCTGCTTTTCGTTGAGCGGGGTTGGGAGCCGGCCTGGCTCTCCTTCACCAGCTT
>DASWWB010001160.1:0-1943 GCA_036406115.1 Herpetosiphonaceae bacterium | reverse complement strand
GCTAGTGCGGATACGGCCCTTGCGCCAGCCGCGCGCGTTGCCGAACTTGCCGACGGCGCGGCTGGCCAGCTCCGGATAGACCTCCTCCATCTTCTTGGATTCGAGGAGCCCAGCAACGTTCTGGACGTGGTCCTCAGCCTGGCTCTGGCTCTCGCTGACGTACAGCGCATACCGGCGGGTGCCCTTGGCGCCCACGGCGGCGCACAGCAGCTCGCCGCTCGTCGATTTGGCACCGCCGCGCGGCCAGATCGCCACGAACGGCGGCGGGGCCACGCCCAGCTCGATCGCCCAGCCCCACTCCCACAGCTCGACGTGGCGCGGCGCAAAGCCGCCCGCCACATAGCCCGGGAACATCTCCGGCAGCCACACTCGCCAGTCGCGCTCCAGCTCGGCGGTATCCGCCCGCTTGGAAGCGAGGCGGCGGCGGCGCTCAATCTCGGCCAGGGCCTGGATCTGGTACAGCTGCATCAGCGCCCCCGATCCTTCATCACCTGCTCCGGCGTCTCGCCGGCGGCCAGGCGGTCCAGCTCGGGCAGGGTGAACTGAGACATATCCCAGTTCTGGTTCTCGGTGACCTGTCGGCGGTGACCGACCTCCTTCGCGATGTCGTCCAGCACGCCACGATAGGCCGCGACCTCGGCGCCGTTGAACTCCTCGTAGTCGAAGATCTCCTGGTTCTCGCCGTAGCCGATCGCCTTGCGCTGCTCCAGCCACAGCCGCCCGCCGATCATCAGATCCTCTTCCATGCGGTCGGCCAGGGCCTGGAGCTTCTGCACCCGCACCTCTTTCCGAGCCAAGCCGGTCGTCAGCGCGGTCGCCTCGCCGGCCGCCGTGATCGCCTCGATCTTGACCTGGCGGGTCTTGCGGTAGTAGTCGATCAGTTGCGGCGTCACCTCGAAGGGCGGATCAAACTCAGCGGCACACTCGTTGATCTCGGAGGTCTGAAAACCTTCCGAGATCCATTCGAGCAGTGCGGTTCGCTGGGCTTTACGCAGGCGCATGATCAAGTTCCATCCAGTTTCTAGGCTGCCGCCCGGCCGCGCACGGCCAGGTAGCGACGATCAATCCGCTCGTACAGGTCACGCCAGTTGAAGTTGTCGGCCGGGTCTTCCTTGCGGCTGTCCACCTCGCGATGAGCCAGCACGCCGAGGAGACCGAAGCGGCCCCACCACTCGACGATCTGATCAGCGCAGGCCTGCATTTGGGCGATCGTGAACGGGTCGCGGCCGTCGCCCAGGTTTTCGAGCTCGATGTTCAGGCTGCCCCAGTTCAGGTTGCTCGGGACGCCGGCCGGGTCGTTGCCGTCCGGATCGATGGGGCCGATCACGCCGTAGCCCGCGGTGTAGGCTACGTCGTTGTCCTCCATCAGCTTGAAGATCGTCCCGGCCTTGTTGATTAGGCGCTGCGTGCTGACGGGCGGCGAGCTGGTGCGGGTCAGCCAGGCCAGGCTATCCCGGCCGCCGGTGTGGTGCAGCACGATCACCAGCTGCTGGCGCAGATAACCGGGCTGGTAGAAGTGCGTCGGCGCCGCCGGCCGATCGACGATGGCCAGCGGCGGCGTGACGAAGAGCGGCGTGCGCAGGATCGGGCGGCCCATCAGCGCCTCCCGTCCATGTCAGTGCCGTCCATCTCGGCCAGGCTGGCGAGGTGCTGGTCGTACAGCTCCTGCACCGTCGCTGCTGGCGCGCCGGCGTGCCAGTCCAGCCAGGCCTGCCGGGCGATCACCACAATGCCGGCAAACGCCAGCAGGATCAGCAAGGTCATACAGAACGGGGTCATACGCGCGGCTCCTTGCCGGTCGGCGGCGTGATGTTGTGCCAGTCCTCGGGATCGTAGGGCAGCGGCTCCGGGTTGGGATGGTTGCGGGTAGCGGTGCGGTACATACTGGCCAGCAGGTCGTAGCCGCGCTGGACGAAGCGAAAGCGGTCTTCCCAGAAGTCGCG
>DASWWB010001159.1:0-2139 GCA_036406115.1 Herpetosiphonaceae bacterium | reverse complement strand
TGAGGGCGGCACTCCGGTCAGGCTGAACCGCACGTTGCCGGCCAACGCCGACATTGTTGATTTTTCCATTTCCCCCAACAGCGCCCAAGTTCTTTTTCGCGGCGATTACGTCGCCGACCAGCAGTTCGATCTGCTGCGGGTGCCGATCACCGGCGGCACGCCGATCACCATCAATGACACGCTCGTCGCCGGCGGCAGCGTGCTGGACTACGCCTTCCTACCCAACAGCTCGCGGGCGGTGTATCGCGCCGACCAGGACGCCAACGATGTGATCGAGCTGTACGGCGCCGATCTCAGCGGCAATGGCGTGAAGCTGAGCGGCACGCTGGCCGGCGGCGGCGACGTGAGCGGCTTCGCGATCACGCGCGACAGCTCGCGGGTGGTGTACCGCGCCGACCAGGACACCGATGAGGTCGCGGAGCTGTACAGCGTCCAGCCGGCGGGCACCGGCAGGCGCAAGGTCAGCGCCACGCTGGCCGCGAACGGCGACGCGGCGGACTTCGCGCTCGATTCGCGCTCGATTCGCGCCGTCTACCTTGCCGATCAGAACACCGACGGCAAAGATGAGCTGTTCAGCGCCCAGATCGCTGCGGCCACCCCCGGGCCGGTCACGATCAGCGGCTCGCTGGGCAACAGCCGCGATGTGACGGATTTCGCCATCGCGCCCAACGGCTCGCGGGTGGTCTTCCGCGCCGATCGCTCAAGCGAGGATGTCTTCGAGCTGTACAGCGTGTCGATCACCGGCACGAATCCCATCAAAATCAACGCCACCTTCGCCAACACCGCCACCGGCGATATCGTGGCCGGCGGCTACCAGATCGCGCCCAACAACAGCCGGGTGATCTACCTGGCCGACGCCGCCATCGAGGGCAAGGACGAGCTGTGGACGGCCCAGCTCGGCGGCGGCGGCACCGCCCGCGTCAGCCCCTCCAATATGACCGCCAACGGCGATGTCGTCGAGTTCGCGATTGCGCCGGACAGCGGCCGGGTCGTCTATCTCGCCGACCAGATCAACGACGAGAAGTTCGAGCTGTTCAGCGCCCGGCTCGATGGGACGCAGCGGGCCCAGCTCAACTTCACCGACTTCACCGGCGATGTCTTGGATTTCAAGATCAGCAACAACGGCCAATACGTGGTGTTCCGCCAGAGCTATTTCGTGACCGGCCAAATCTCGCTGCTCAGCGCGCCGATCACCGGCGGCGCCCCGATCAGGACGCTGAACGGCACGCTGAACGGCCGGGGCAACGTGGCCGCCGCCGACGGCTCGCCGCGCCCGTTCAGCATTGCCTCCGACGACGAGCACGTGGTCTATCTCGCGGATCAGATCGACGACGAGCAGTTCGAGCTGTTCACCGTGGCCCCCGATTTCCTCACCTACCTGCCGATCATCGCCAAAGGCCAATGAGCGCGGGCGGGCGGGCGGCTGGCGTTCCGGAGCCAGCCGCCCGCCCATCGGTTTAGCAGCGTTTCAGCACTGGCAGATAGACTCGCAGCGGCAGCGCCGCCGTGGGGCTGACCGCGCGCGTCGGGCCGCCGCCGGTCCAGCCGGTCCGCCAGAGATCGTGGCGCCCGGTCGGCCAGGGCTGTGCCTCGGGGCGATAGGCGGCGGGCAGGTCCCAGGCGTAGAGCGTGCCGGCCAGGCTGGCGGCCAGGATCTCGATGTCGCCGTCGCGATCGAGGTCGGCCAGGGTCGGCGCTGCCTGGATGCCTTGGAGCGCGCCGGTTTCGGCGGGCAGCGAGAGCGGGAAGCCGGCGAGCGGCTGGCCGGCGGCGTCGAGGCCGTAGAGACCGGCGGCGCTGTTGGCGCTGCCGCCCGGGCTGTAGGCGCCGAACAGAATCTCGGGCCGGCCGTCGCCAGTCACGTCTCCGATCGCCGGCTCGCTGGCGAACAGCGCGCGGCCCTGGGCCAGGTCGTAGCTCCAGAGCGGGGCGCCGTTTTCGCGGTAGGCCCGCACGCTGCCGTCGGCCAGCCCGACCACCGTCTCCAGCCGGCCGTCGCCGTCAAGGTCGGCCAGGGCCGGCGCCTGCTGGGGCAGCAGCGTCGTGGTGATCGGCGGGCCGGCCAGCACCGCCAGCTGCCAGCCTGGGTGGCGGGCGCCGTCGGCGTCGAACGCCAGCAGCCCGGCGTTGGTCGTCGGC
>DASWWB010001158.1:0-1796 GCA_036406115.1 Herpetosiphonaceae bacterium | reverse complement strand
GGGACGGCTACTTGGCTTTCCACTCGGCCTTGCGCCGGGCGAGGAAGGCCGCCGTGCCCTCCTTGCAGTCCTCGGTGGCGGTCAGGTGGCCGAAGAGGCCGGTCTCGTAGGCGATGGCGTCGCGCAGGCTCATGTCCTCGCCGCGATCGATCAGCTGCTTGGCGGCGGCGGTGGCGAGCGGCGCGTTGGCGCCGATCTTGCGGGCCAGCGCCACGGCGGCCGGCAGCAGCTCCTCGGGCGGATAGACCTTCTCGACGATGCCGAGGCGCTGGGCCTCCTCCGCCGCCAGGCGCTCGCCGGACATCACCAGATACTTAGTCATGCCGGGGCCGATCAGCCGGGCCATGCGCAGGGCGCCGCCCCAGCCCGGGATCAGGCCCAGCGTCACCTCGGGCAGGCCGACCTGGGCGGTCGCGCTGGCGAGGCGGATGTCGCAGCCCAGCGCCAGCTCGAAGCCGCCGCCCAGCGCGTAGCCGTTGATCGCCGCGATCACGACCTTGGGCAGCTCGGCGAGCTTGAGCAGGATCTCGTGGTCGCGGGCCGAGAGCGCCATGCCCTCGTAGGCGCTGGGCAGCGCGTTCAGCTCGCCGATGTCGGCGCCGGCTGCGAAAGCCTTGTCGCCGGCGCCGGTGATCACCAGGCCGCGCACCGCGTCGTCGGCAGCGACTTCCTCGATCGCTTTTTCGATCTCGTGGATGGTCGCCGAGTTGAGGGCGTTCAGCACCTTGGGCCGGTTGATCGTCAGGACGGCGACCTCGCCGTCGCGCTCCAGCGTGATGTTTTCGTAGCTCACAGTCGCTCCGTTACTGGTAGTCATAGAAGCCCTTGCCCGATTTGCGGCCGAAGTGGCCGGCCAGCACCATGCGCTTCATCAGCGGCGGCGGCGCGAAGCGCGGCTCGCGGAACTCATCGAACATAATGTTGGCGATGTAGTAGGTGGTGTCGATGCCGACGAAATCCAGCAGCGTGAGCGGCCCCATCGGGTAGCCGCAGCCCAGCTTCATGCCGGCGTCGATGTCCTCTTTGGTGGCGATGCCGCTCTCCAGCACCCGCACCGCGTCCAGCAGGTAGGGCACCAGCAGCCGGTTGACGATGAAGCCGGTGGTGTCGCTGGCCTCGATCGCGTTTTTGCCGATCGCGGCGCTGAACTCCTTGAGCGTGGCGACGGTCTCGGGCGAGGTGGCGATCGAGCGGATGACCTCGACCAGCTTCATCACCGGCACCGGGTTGAAGAAGTGCAGGCCGGCGAAGCGGTCCGGCCGGTTGGTGGCGGCGGCCATCTCGATGATCGTCAGCGAGGAAGTGTTGGAGACGAAGATCGCGTGCGGGGCGCACAGCTTGTCCAAGGCGCCGAAGGCCTCGCGCTTGGCCTCGATGTTCTCGATGATCGCCTCGATGATCAGGTCGCAATCGGCCAGGTCCTCGAACGAGGTGGTGCCCGACAGCCGGCTCAGCGCGGCGGCCTTCTCATCTTCGCTTTTCTTGCCCTTGGCCACATCCTTGGCCAGCAGCGACTCGATCCGCCCCAGCCCTTTGTCCAGAAAGCCCTGCTCGACCTCGCGCACCACGGTGGTGAATCCCGCCTCGGCGCAGACCTGGGCGATCCCGGCGCCCATCAGGCCGCAGCCCAGCACGCCAACTTTGGTGATCTTCATTGATCTATCGCTCCTTTGAGTGAACAAACGGGAGGCATTATAGCATTTCGGGGTTGGTCGTCAGGTGGCAGTCGTCAGTCGTCAGGATGGTATCTGATCGCTGAGCGCGATTTTCCAAGGAACCGCAAGGCAGAGTGCGCC
>DASWWB010001157.1:0-14176 GCA_036406115.1 Herpetosiphonaceae bacterium | reverse complement strand
AGCGCCCTGCTGCGCTCCTATCCTTTCCCGCCCGAGGAAACCTGGTTTATCAATGTGCCCTGGCTCGGCCGCGGCAGCCTGACGCTGGTCACCGGCGAGGGCTCATGGCGCGAGCCGGTCCCCGACGACGCGCTGCTCCGGCTGTTCCAAGAAAGCCACTCGCCGACCGCGCCGCTTGCCGAGCGCCGCTACCGGGGCGAGCGGCTGGACAGCGCCAGCCTGCGCCGGCGCGGCTACCGCGCCGCCAGCCTGGTCGGCCTCAACGCCGACGGCAGCGCCGCCGGCTTCCGCCAAGCCGGGGATCAGTTCGATCAGCTCGACGCCGGCCAGATCGCCACCGCCGCCATCCTCCTCCGCCGCGCCCTCAAACGCATCGCCGAGCAGTGAGCCCGTCGCCTGCCGCCTGCCTCATCACGTTTTCATCTGTTTCTCACCTTCGCCTCAGAGCGCTGGCTCATCATAGGATTGATTAATATTCGCAGAACGACATCAGGGGATTGCATGAAGCAGGCGTGGCGCTGGTGGCCATGGATGACGGTGGGGCTGGGATTATACGCGGCGTGGGACATTGTGGACCAGACGGTTTTGCTCCCGCGGGCGCCGCTGCTCGGCGGCTACGCGCTGGACTGGGCGGTGGCGGGGCTGGCCGGCGCCGTCGCCGCCACGCTCCTCGCCAGGCGCCAGCGCCGGGCGCCGGTCCCATCGCCCCTGGCCGAGGCCGCCCAGAGCCGCGCCGCCGCCGTCAGCGCCCACATCAGCGCGCTCAACGAGGCGCTCGGAGAGACGCTCGGCGAGATCAGCAGCGAGGCCGGCGCGGCCATGGAGGTCCAGGGCGATGATCAGCAGCGGGCGCTGCGGCGGGTCATTCTCGCCGTCCATCGCGCCCAATCGCTCTGCGATGAGCTGGCCGGGATGTCCGCCAGCCCGCGTTTCGCCGCCCCGCCGCCCTCCCAGGAGATGCGCCCGTCGAATTTGAGCAGCTGGGAAGAGTCCCCAGGCTAAAACGCAGCGCCCGGCGAATGATTCGCCGGGCGCTGCCGTGCCGATGATCGAGGCTCCGCGCGCTGCGGAGCCTCGGGCGTTAAGCGTGGGCCAGCTCAGCGGCTGGCGCGGGCGCGGACTCGGCCGCCGCCGCCAGCCGCGCCCGGCGCAGCCGGAGCGAGTTGGAGACCACGAAGACCGACGAGAAGGCCATCGCCCCGGCCGCCAGCAGCGGCGACAGCTGCCAGCCGGTGGCCTGGTAGAACACGCCCGCCGCCACCGGGATGCCGATCAGATTGTAGATGAAGGCCCAGAACAGGTTCCAGCGGATCGTGCGCATCGTGCGCCGCGACAGATCGATCGCCTGCGGCACGCCCGCCAGATCGCCGCGCAGCAGCGTGATGTCGCTGGCCTCGATCGCCACGTCGGTGCCGGTGCCGATCGCCACGCCCACGTCGGCCTGGGCCAGCGCCGGGGCGTCGTTGATGCCGTCGCCGACCATCGCCACCACGCCGCCCTCGGCCTGGAGCTGCTTGATCGTCGCCGCCTTGTCGGCGGGCAGCACCTCGGCCAGCACCCGGCCGATGCCGATCTCGGCGCCGATCGCCTCCGCCGCCCGCCGATTGTCGCCGGTCAGCATCACCACCCGCAGCCCCAGCGCGCGCAGGGCCGCGATCGCCGCCGGCGAGCCAGGCTTGATCGTATCGGCCACCGCCAGCAGGCCCGCGAGCCGCCCGTCCACCGCCACCGGCATCGCGGTTTTGCCCGCCTGCTGGAGCCGGTCGATCGCGGGCTGGAGCGAATCCAGCGCGATCCCGCGCTCGGCCAGCAGCCGCGGGCTGCCGATCAGCAGCTTGCGCCCGCCGACCGTCGCCTCGACGCCATGGCCGGCGATCGCCGCGAACTCGGCCGGCTGCTCCAGGCTGATCGACCGCTCGGCGGCGCCCCGGACCACGGCCGCGCCCAGCGGATGCTCGGAGCCGCGCTCGGCGCTGGCGGCCAGCCGCAGCAGCTCGTCCTCGCCCAGCGGGCCATCCGGCACAGCCAGCACGTCGGTCAGGGCCGGCTTGCCGGCGGTGATCGTGCCGGTCTTGTCGAGCACGACGGTCGTCAGGGCCACCGCCCGCTCCAGGCTCTCGGCGTTTTTGATCAGAATGCCGTGCTGGGCGCCGACGCCGGTGCCAACCATCAGCGCGGTCGGCGTGGCCAGGCCCAGGGCGCAGGGGCAGGCGATCACCAGCAGCGCCACGGCGAACATCAGCGATTGGGTGAAGCCGACCCCGCCGATGAAGTACCAGGCGGCGAAGGTCAGCAGCGCCAGGCCGATCACCACCGGCACGAAGACGCCGGAGATCCGATCGACCAGCTGCTGGACCGGCGCCTTCGAGCTTTGCGCGGCCTTGACCAGCCGGATGATCTGGGCCAGCGCGCTGTCTTTGCCAATCCGCGTGGCGCGAATCTGCAAGGAGCCCAGCGAGTTGAGCGTGGCGCCGATCACGGGGTCGCCGGGCTTCTTCTCCACCGGCAGCGACTCGCCGGTGATCAGCGACTCATCGACCGCCGAGCGGCCCATCGTCACCACGCCGTCGACCGGGATTTTCTCGCCCGGCCGGACCACGACGATCTCGCCGGACCGCAGCTCGGCGACCGGCACCTCGACCTCCTGGGTGTTGCGGACGACCCGCGCCATCGGCGGCTGCAAATTGATCAGCGCCCGGATGGCTGAGGAGGTCTCGCCCTTGGCCCGGGCCTCCAGGTATTTGCCGATCAAAATCAAGGTGATGATCATCGCGGCGGTCTCGAAGTAGACGTGGCCTTCCAGCTTGAAGGCCAGCACCGCGACGCTGAAAAGATAGGCTGTCAGCGAGCCCAGGGCGATCAGCGTGTCCATCGAGGCGGCGCCGTGCTTGAGATTGACCCAGGCGCCGCGCAGGAAATCGCGGCCGCTGAAGAAGACAACCGGCGTCGCCAGCAGGCCGAAGATCCAGGCCCAGAGATTGTAGGTGGCGGGGACGCCGTGGTTCATGCCGGCCATCGAGTTCGCCCACCCTCCCAGCCAGATCGGGCTGAGGAAGCCGAAATCGTGGAGCATCGAGAGCACCATCAGCGGCAGGCCGAGCGCCACGCCGACGAGGAGCTGGCGCCGCTTGCGCCGGATCTCGGCGGCCCGGGCCTCGGCTTCGCTGTCGGCGGCCTCCGCCCCGGCGGCGGGCTCGATCACGCCGTAGCCGGCGGCCTCGACCGCCGCCCGCATCGTGGCGAACGACGCCTCCTCGGGCAGGTAGGTGACGCTGGCCTCCTCGGTCGCCAGGTTGACCTCGGCCGCCAAGACGCCGTCGGCCTTGAGCAGGGCCTTTTCGACGCGGCGGACGCAGGCGGCGCAGGTCATGCCGGTGATCGGCAGGGTGGCGCTGGCGGTGATCACGCCGTAGCCGCCCTTCTCGACCGCTGCGATCAGCTGCGGCGGCGCGGCCTGGGCCGGATCATAGGTGACACTGGCCTCCTCGGCCGCCAGGTTGACCTCGGCCGCGGCGACGCCGGGCACGCGGGCCAAATTCTTCTCGATGCGACCCACGCAGGCGGCGCAGGTCATGCCAGTGACTGGCAGGGTGAGCGTTTTCGTAGCCATTAGGATTCTCGCTTGGGGCACCCGCCCCGCTGATCAGGAAAGCTTGATCGTCGCGTCGAAGGGCGACACGTCGTAGCCGGCCTCTTGGATCGCCGCGACCAGCGTCTCGCGGCTGACGGTCTCATCAGCATTGACCCGCACGGTCTTGCTCTCCAGCTCCACCTGCACATCTTTGACGCCGCCGAGGCCGCCGACTTCGTTGGAGATCGCGTTCACACAGTGCTGGCACGAGATGCCCGGCACGTTGAAGGTTTCGGTTTTCATCGTTGTTCCTTTCGCTAGCCACCCCCCCCGGGGAGGGGTCTGCATGCAAGTATACCACAGATTGGCGGGAAATACCGTCAGATTCCGTGCCGCCGCCGCGGCGCTCCGGAAACCGAGACACTGTTGCGACTCTTTTGCGACTTTTTTAGCTGCATTCCGCCAGCCGAACGTGTAAAGTAGAAAGCGAGAGGTGCGATTGGAATGCACAGCAAAGTGGTCGGGTGTCGGACAGGACCAGTGGTCTGTCCAATACCCGACCACTTTGCTTTAACGGCTGGTATACTACAGATACCACCGAGAGATAGGTTGCGAATCCGCCCCAAGGAGAGAAATGATGGGTTTCCGTCGCATAGCTGCGTTCGCCTGCGCGTTGTTCATCGTCTGCCTGCTGCCCGCCGGCGCCAGGCCCATGCCCGAGGCGCGCGCCCAGGAACGGGCCGCCCTGGCCGTGCCCGAGGATCGCTTCTGGGACGATATATTCGAGCTGCCCGGCGGCGCGATCTACCAGCCTAGCGACTTTAACGCGCTGGCCCTCGCCCCCGACGGGGATCTTTACGCCGCCGGGAGCAGCGTGCGGCGCTGGGACGGGCGGCGCTGGCACGCTGTCGGGACCAACCAGCCGGCCGGGACGATCTATCAGCTGGCGTTTGTCGGCGACACGCTCTACGCCGGCGGGTGGTTCGACACCGCCGGAGGCCAGACCGTCAACAATCTGGCCCGCTGGGACGGGACCAGCTGGCGCGATGTGGGCGGCGGCGTCACCAACGGCGGCGCGGGCGCTGCGGTGTCACAGCTGCTGGTCCGCAACGGGCGGCTGTACATCACCGGCACGTTCGATCGGGCTGGCAGCATCGCGGCCAACGGCTGGGCGGTCTGGGACGGCAACGCATGGGCCGCGCCCGAGGGCGCGGGAGCCGCTGGCGCGCCGGCCGACGTCGGTTCCATAACCTTCGACGGGGGCATGCTCTACGCCTCCTCGGCCTTCAGCGAGACCGGGCGCTTCCACGGCCGCATACTGCGCTGGGACGGCGCGGCATGGACCCAGATGGGTCCGGCGTTCGACGTGTTTTATCCTACATTCGTCCACGGCATGCAGTGGTATGCCGGGCAGCTCTACATCACCGGCGCCTTCCAGCTCGCCGGCGATCCCGAGACCTACTATGTCGCGCGATGGGACGGGACGCGCTGGCAGGGCATCGGCACGCCGGCCCAGGTCGGCGGGGTCGTGGATGAGATGATCATCCGGGGCGGGCTGCTCTACTTCGCCAATATTTCCCGAACAGGCCAGCGGGCGTTGCTCACATGGAACGGCAGCGCCTGGAACCGCACCGGCCCCATCGCCAACCCCTCCAACAGCGAACAGGGCTTCGTATTCATCAAAGCCTTCGCCCAGACCGGCGCGCAGTTCTACATCGGCGGACTGCTGGAAAACATCAAGGACAGCCAGGGCAACCTCCAGACCATCAACCACGCCGCCCAGCTGATCGACGGCGAATGGCACCCGCTCGGGCACGCATTGCTGTCGACGGGTCCGGCGAACGCCAACTCGATCTTAGCCGTCGGCGAAGAGGTCTACGCATTCGGCCGCTCCGGCCGCACGCAGGTGTGGAACGGGCGGTACTGGCGCAACCTCACATCGACGCTCCCCTACGAGACGTTCGCAAGCGACGGCAGCACCCTCTACGCCCATGACAGCGCACGGATCTTTCGGCGCACCGGTGCGGCATGGACAGCGATCGGCGTGCCAAACGGACCGCCGGCACACATGCGGGGCGGGCCAAGCGGCCTCTACGTCGCCGGCGCCTTCACCGCGATCGACGGCGTGGCGGTCAAGGGCCTGGCGCGCTGGGACGGCGCGAGCTGGCATGCCGTCGGCGACTCCGCAGTCGGCGGCGCGATCAGCGCCATGCATGTCACCGTCGGCGGCTCGTACATCGGCGGCGCGTTCACCGCTATCGGCAGCGTGAGCGCCAATCATATCGCCCGCTGGGACGGCGCCGCCTGGCGCGCCCTGGGCGCCGGCATCCCCGAGTCCGAGATCAGCGTGATCGTCGGCGACAACGCCGATCTCTATGCGCTGAGCCACACCGCCGAAAGCTCCTTCATCCGCCATTGGGACGGCGCCGAGTGGACGATGATCGTCACCACCTCGCGCGACGCCCTGCGCAGCATCGCCGTGCTCGACGGCGAGTTGGTGGCCGGCGGCAGGTTTGACAGCATCGGCGGCGTGGCGGCCCAAAACATCGCGCGCTGGGACGGCGCCGCCTGGCGCCCGCTCGGCAGCGGCCTCGCCGGCTACCTCGTCAACGCCCCCATGGCCCTGACAACCATCGGCCACAATCTGTATGTCTACAGCGATTACAGCGTCGCCGGAGGCTGGGTGTCGCCGAGCTTCGCGCGCTGGAACGACCATCGCACGCCTATCTTCATCCCGGCTGTATTGCGCTAAGGGAGGAGCCATGCCCGCATTCCTGCGCCGGATCGCCGTGTTCGCGCTCATCGCCGCCGCCATCGCCGCCGCCAGCCCGGCGGCGACGGCCAGCCCGGCGCCGGCCCCCAGCCCGCCGGCCGCCATGCCCGTCCCAGAGGATCGTTTTTGGGACGATCAGTTCGGGCCGCCCGGCAGCCCGGTCGGCGAAGTGCGGGCAGCCGTCATCAGCCCCGCCGGCGAGCTGTATGTCGGCGGCGAGAGCGGCGTCCGGCGCTGGGACGGCAGGCGCTGGCACACGATCGGCGTCAACCCGCCGACCAGCAACGTCTACGCGCTGGTGTTTGTCGGCAATACGCTCTACGCCGGGGGCAGATTCGCCACCGCCGGCGGCGGCGTTGTCCACAATCTGGCCCGCTGGGACGGCGCGACCTGGAGCGGGGTCGGCGGCGGCGTGACCCATGTCAGCAACGCGCCGCAGATTGATGAGCTGCACGCCCGCAACGGGCGGCTGCATGTCGTCGGCTACTTCGACCGCGCCGGCGGCGCGCCAGTCAATGGATGGGCGGTGTGGGACGGCGCGGTCTGGGTGACGCCGGAGGGCGGCGGCGTGCCGGGCGCGCCGCTCCAAGTCGAGGCGCTGGCCTTCGAGCAGGGCAAACTGTACGCTTCCGCCCGCTACACCGAAACCGGCAGCTTCAAAATCAAGCTCCTCAGCTGGGACGGCCAATCCTGGGGGCAGCTCGGCCTGACATTCGAAAGCGATCTCGGGCAGCCTGCAATCAGCGACATGCAATGGTACGACGGCCAGCTCTACATCGCCGGCGGCTTCTACGTCCCTGGCGAAAGCACCGTCAGCTATGTCGCGCGCTGGGACGGGATGCGCTGGCAGGGCATCGGCAACCGCGAGCAGGTTGGCTGGGGCGCCTACGCCATGATCGTGCGTGGCGGGCTGTTGTACGTTGGCGCACACGGCACAGAGACCAGACCGCTGCTGACGACTTGGAACGGCAGCATTTGGAATCGAGCCGGTCCCATTGTTCTCAACGGCGGGATCGTTCGTGCTTTCGCCCAAACCTCCTCGGCCTTCTATGTGGTCGGCTATATTCAATCGCTCATGACCCCGCAGGGGCGCTCCCGCACCTTCAACCACATCGCACAGCTCATCGACGGCGAGTGGCAGCCGCTGGGCAACGGGATCGATTCGACAAGCAGCTACCAAACTATCCTGCCGGTCGGAGACGATCTGTACCTCTCTGAAGGCTTCGGCACGAACCAGCACTGGGACGGCCGCTCGTGGCGGTACCTCAGCACACCGTTCATGGTGAGTGCCCTTGCAAGCGACGGGAGCGTCCTGTACTCAATCAGCAATACGACCGCCCTCCGGCGCGACGGCGCCGCCTGGGTCCCGATCGGCACCGCCAACGCGGCATTCGGCGTGATGGCGGGCGCGAGCGGCCTGTACATCCGCGGCGGCATGACGCAGATCGACGGCGTGGCGGTCAGGGGCATGGCGCGCTGGAACGGGACACGCTGGCACCCGCTTGGCGATGCCGTCACCAATGGCGCACTCAGCGCGGTGCAAGTCACCGCCAGCGGCATCTATGTCGGCGGCAATTTCAGCGCGGTGGGCGGCGTGAGCGCCAATCATATCGCCCGCTGGGATGGCGCCGAATGGCGGGCGCTGGGCGCCGGCATCCCCGAGCCAGCGATCGACGCCATCGCCGGCGGCGACGACGCGCTCTACGTCAAGAGCCGCAACATCGCGAACACGAACGCTTTTATCCGCCGCTGGGACGGCGCCTCCTGGACGACGGTCGTCACGGGGACAGCCGACACCCTGTCCGGAAGCATGGCGGTGCTCGACGGCGATCTGATTGTCTCGGGCACGTTCGCCAGCATCGGCGGCGTGGCGGCCAAAAACATCGCGCGCTGGGACGGCGCCGCCTGGCACCCGCTGGGCAGCGGCCTCAGTCAGTCGGCGCGATCCATGGCGGTGAATGGCCACAACCTCTACCTCTACGGCGGTTTCACGACCGCCGGCGACGTCCCATCGCAGCGATTCGCTCATTGGAACGCCTACCGGACGCCCATCTTTATCCCAACTGTGCTGAGATAAGGGAGAAGCCCATGCCCGCATTCCTGCGCCGGATCATCCTGTTCGCGCTGCTGGCGGCCATCGCCGCGCCCGCCGCCAGCGCCGGCTCGGCGGCCATGCCCGTCCCCGAGGACCGCTTCTGGGATGATCAGTTCATCCCGCCGGGCGTCTCGTGGAACGAGGCCTCCAGCTTTGTCAACGAGGTCGATATCGGACCGGAGGGCCAGTTGTACGCCGCCGGGCGCTTCCGCCAGGCCGGCGGCGCGACCGCCAACAGCGTGGCCCGCTGGGACGGCCGGGACTGGCGGCCGCTGGGCGGCGGCATCACCCGGCTGAGCGGCAGCCCCGGCCTCGTAAATGATCTGGTTTGGTGGCGCGGCGAGCTGTACGCCGGCGGCGTGTTCGACGCGGCCGGCGGGGTCGCCGCCTACTGCCTGGCGCGCTGGAACGGCAGCCGCTGGGCGCCGGTCGGCGACGGCAGCATCGCGGAGGCGCCCAACGGCGGCGTCACGGCGCTGGAAGTCTACAACGACGAACTCTATGTCGCCGGCTACTTCAGCCGCGCCGGCAACCTGGCCGCCTCGCGCATCGTGCGCTGGGATGGCAACCGCTGGGCCAGCCTGGGACCGGGCGTCGGCGGGCCGAGCGGAACCGGCGCGGAGGCGCTGGCAATCCACAACAACAGCCTGTACGTGGGCGGCGTGTTCACGCAAACCGGCACGCTGGCCGCCCACAACATCGCGCGCTGGGACGGCGGCCAGTGGTCGGCGGCCGGCAACGCCGCCAGCCAGACCGGAGAGCGAATCGAAACCTTGCTGTCGACGGGCGGGAACCTGTACGCCGGCGGGCAGTTTTCCGGCCTGGGTGGCAGCGACGCCAAGGCGGTCGCGCGCTGGGATGGGACGCGCTGGAACGCCGTCGGCCCGGCTGACGCGGAGGCGCCGTCCAGGGCCAGCGCCCTGACGCTGCGCCAAGGCGTGCTCTACGCCGGCTCGGCGGGGGGCGCAATGATCCGGACCTGGGACGGCGGCCGCTGGCGGCAAGCCGCTGCGGGGGGGCAAATCCGCGATTTCGCCCAAACGGCGCAAGCGCTCTACGTGGGCGGCAGCTTCGAAATCGCCCGCAGGACAAGCCATCCGCTGGCCGATTTCATCTACGGCGGCGCGGCGCAGCTGCAAGACGGCGCATTCGTGGCACTGGGCAACGCGCCGCCGGAGGCCGAGGCCGATTCCCAGCGCTCGCTGGTCGCGACCGATGGCGCGGCCTATCTCGTCACCTCCCGCAACGTCTTGGTCTGGGACCGGCTGCGCTGGCAGGCAATCGCGCTGCCCTCCGGCTCAACAGGATATTCCTTCTATCCCTGCGTGACGGCGATCGGCGCGGACCTGTATGTCGTGGTGCAGGGCAGCGCGCCGCCCTACGACACGCGCGTCATGCGCCGCCGCGCCGGCGTTTGGCAGGATATCGGCCTCGCCGAAGGCGGGATCGGCCCGCTGCTCGCCATGAACGGCATCCTGTACGCCGGCGGCTCCTTCACCAAGATCGGCGGCGTGGCGGCCGGGGGATTGGCGGCGTGGGACGGAAGCCAGTGGCGGGCGGTCGCCAGCAGCTTGAGCAACGGCGCCAACCCCGGCATCATTCACGCGCTGGCGGCATCGAACAACCAATTGATCGTCGGCGGGCGTTTCACGGAGATCAACGGGGTCGCGACGCGGCACCTCGCGCGCTGGAACGGCGCGGAATGGTCCTCGATCGCGGCGCCCGCCGGCAACAGCGAGACCGAGCGCATAGCTGTCGCGGGCGACCAACTGTTTATCTTCGACACCTCGACCGGCATCCAGCGCTGGGACGGCCAGGCGTGGAGCGTGCTCGCTCTGCTCCGGCCCAACGCGATGACCGCCCATCGGGGGCAGCTCGTAGTCGGCGGCCGGTTCAGCACGATCAGCGGCGTCGCGGCTAACAACATCGCGCGCTGGGACGGCGCCGCCTGGCAGCCGGTCGGCAGCGGCCTCAACAGCGAGGTCCAGGGCCTGGGCGTCAGCGGCAACGATCTCTTTGTCGCCGGCCTCTTCACTGAAGCGGGCGGCAAGCGATCGCTCTCGTTCGCCCGCTGGAACGATCAGCGCACGCCCATCTTTATCCCAACTGTGCTGAGATAAGGGAGAAGCCCATGCCCGCATTCCTGCGCCGGATCATCCTGTTCGCGCTGCTGGCGGCCATCGCCGCGCCCGCCGCCAGCGCCGGCTCGGCGGCCATGCCTGCGCCCGAGGACCGCTTCTGGGACGATCAGTTCGTGCCGCCCGGCGTCACCGCCGCCAACGGGCAGCCGGGATCGATCTACGCCATGGCCTTCGGGCCGGGCGGCGACCTCTACGTCGGCGGCGAGTTCGCCAGCGCGGGCGGCGTGGCGGCCAAGAATATCGCGCGCTGGGACGGGCGGATTTGGCACGCGGTCGGCGGCGGCACGGACGGGCCGGTCTACGTCCTGGCCGCCAGGGGCGACGGGCTGTATGTCGGCGGGCAGTTCGTCACCGCCGGCACGGTGCGCTCGTTCAACCTGGCGCGCTGGAACGGCAGCGCATGGTCCAGGGTGGGGGACGACTTATTCGGCGCCGAACCGGCTGCAGTCCGGGCGCTGGCCTTTTTCAACGGCGATGTGATCGCCGGCGGCAGATTCACCCGCGCCGGCGCCCTCACTGTCGGACACATTGCGCGCTGGGATGGGAACGCCTGGGGCGCGATGGGTGGCGGCGTGGCCGGCGAGCAGCGCGCCGTCGTCAGCGATCTCCAGGTTTTGGACAACCGGCTGTATGCCGGCGGCCAGTTTGTCGCGGCAGGTGGGGCGGCGGCGCGGAACTTCGCGCGCTGGGATGGCAGCGCCTGGGCGGCGGCGGGCGACATCGGCCTGCCGTCGAGCCAGGTGATCCAGCTGGCGGCGGGCAACGGCGGCATCTACGCCACCGGCACGTTCACCACCGCCGGCAGCTTGGCGGCGCGCGGCGTGGCGCGCTGGCAGAACGGCGCCTGGTCGGCGCTGGGCGACGGGCTGGCGACGGCCGAGGCGATCATCGTGCGCGAAGGGCGGGTGATCGTCAGCGTCAGCGGCGCGAGCGGGCCGCCCTCCCAGCGGCTGATGGCATGGAACGGCAGCGCCTGGGAGCACTACGGCGTGCTGCTTGAGAGCTTCGGCAGAATCTACGCCCTGGCCCAGACCAGCGGCGACCTCTACGCCGGCGGGCGGTTCGACTACACCCAAATCGGCCCGCAGCCCATCCTGCTCAACAGCGTCATGCGGCTGCGCGACGGCGCGTGGGACCCGCTGGGCAACGGCCACTACGCGGGCTGCGCCGCCCTGGGCTGCGTGCTGGCGGCGACCGACCAGCATGTGTACGGCGCGCTTCGCTCGGGGCCCATCGAGCGCTGGGACGGCATGCGATGGAGCGCGATCACGCCGTTCCTGACCGGCGCCGACAACCCGGCGCTGCTGGGCGTCGGCGGCGACCTGTACCTGGGCGGCAGCTTCAGCTTTGTCGCCGGCAGCCCCAATCTCGCCCGCTGGGACGGCGCGGCCTGGCAGGGCATCGGCGGCGGCGTGAACGGGCCGGTCTGGGCGATCGCCGTCGACGGGCCGCGCGTCTACGTGGCAGGGAGCTTCACCGCCGCCGGGGGGACGCCCGCCAACGGGCTGGCGCGCTGGGACGGCGCGGCCTGGCAGGCATTGGGAAGCGGCGTGCGGAAGGGGACCAACCCGGGCCGCGTCAACACGATGGCCTTCGCCCGCGGCCGGCTGTTCATCGGCGGCGATTTCACCAGCGTCGACGGGGTCGCCGCGAGCAGCATCGCCCAGTGGGACGGCACGGGCTGGAGCGCGCTGACCAGCCAACCGATCCAGCAGTTCATCAAGCTCGCGACCGACGGCGAGCTGCTGTACGGCCTCGTCGGCGATTTCCTCCAGGCCGGCGGCGCGATCGGGCGCTGGGACGGCACAAGCTGGACGGGAGTCGGCCAGGCCAATGAGATCGCGACCATAGCCATGCAAGGAGACGAGCTCATCGCCACCGGCACCTTCGTCACGATCGCGGGCGTCCCGGCCAATAACATCGCGCGCTGGAACGGCACCGCCTGGCAGGCGCTGGGCAGCGGCCTGGGCGTCGCGCCCAACAGCCCGGCCGCCCGGGGCACGGCGCTGGCGGTCCTGGGGCACAGCATCTACGTGCGGGGCGCGTTCGCCACCGCCGGCGGGCGGCCGTCGCTCAACCTGGCGCGCTGGAACGACGTCCGCGCGCCGATTTTCATCCCATCCGTCTTGAAGTAAGCTGCGGGCGGCCGGTCTCCGAATGGGACCAGCCGCCTGCGTCGGGGTTCCCAAACGGCGCGAGCGCGCCCATCCTCATATGTGAGAGAGAGTAGCAACATCATGCAACGACCATTTCGCCTCAGCCTGCTTGTCGTCGTCCTTTGCGCCGCCCTCGCGGGAGGGGCGCCGGGCCGCCCGTCGCCTGTCACTGCGGAGCGATTCGCCCCGCCGCTGCCCAACGATCAGTATTGGGACACCCAGTTCATGCCGCCGGGCGTGGAGGGGGGCGTCTACGCGATGGCCGTCAACGGCAACGATGTGTATGTGGGCGGCCTATTCGAGGCCGCCGGCGGCATCGCGGCCCATAACCTCGCGCGCTGGGACGGCAGCCGCTGGCACGCCCTGGGCCAAGCCCAGCGGCAGATGGGCGCCGTCTACGACCTGCTGGTGATCAGCGGGACGCTCCATGTCGCCACCTTCTGGACGAGCACCACCCCGGGGTTCGAGACACCCACCGTCCTGACCTGGGACGGGCAGCGCTGGGACGAACTGGAGAGCCACCACACCTATTTCCAGGGCGGCATGATCAGCGATCTCCAGCTGCACGAGGGGCAATTGTACGCAGGGGGCAGTTTCAGCCTCGGCGGCTCGCCGCGCTATGACGACGTCAACATCGCGCGCTGGGACGGCGAGTCCTGGCGCCCGGTCGGCGGCGGACTGAAGGGCGGCGCCGGGGCCACGTACCCCGGGATGGGGACGGTCGAGGCGATGACTGTCTACCAGGGAGCGCTGATCGCGAGCGGCGCCTTCACCACCGCAGCCGGCGCGCCGGCGGACCTGATCGCGCGCTGGGACGGCGCCGCCTGGAGCGAAGTCGGCAATGTGAGCCCTGGTCAGTTTGAGCGAATCGACGCATTGGCGGCGAGCGGCGGCGCGCTCTACGCCGGCGGCCGCTTCGCGAGCCTGGGCGGGGCGCCGGCCAGCAACGTCGCGGCCTGGGACGGAACGGCATGGCGCGGGCTGGGCGCGAGCGACCCGGCGGCGCCGCCGAGCGTCCGGGCGCTGGCGCTGCGCGGCGGACTGCTGTACGCTGGTGCGATTCCCAGCGTTGAGACGCAGTTCGGGCTGACCGTCTGGAACGGGACGGCATGGCGCCAAGAGCCCGGCTTCGCCAATCGGCGGATCTGGGCGTTCGGCCAGAACGCGACGGCGCTGTATCTCGGCGGCTGGTTCGCGCTCAGCGACCGCCCCACCCAATCCGGCAGCTATGAGATCGGCGGCGTCCTGCGGCTGGCGCCGGGCGGCTGGCGCGGGCTGGGCAACGGCGTGCCCGCGCCCGGCTTCGCGGCGGGACCGATGGCGGTTGACGGCGCCAGCGTCTATATCGAGGGCCGCAGCAGCGTGCTGGCCTGGCGCGGCGGGGAATGGTCCGAAATCGCCCCGCCGGGCGGCATCTCCAGCTGTTACTGCCTGGCGGCC
>DASWWB010001156.1:0-3896 GCA_036406115.1 Herpetosiphonaceae bacterium | reverse complement strand
TGATCCCTGATCCCTGACCCCTCGCGTTCTGCGGCCATGATACCACGGTTTCGCGCGCCGCCCCGGTCAGGGCCGCTCCTCGATCCGCTCCAGCAGCCAGGCCAGGATGCGCTCGACCGACTGGAGCTTGTTGGCGGAGCGGCCGCCGGCCCAGATGTGGCGCTCGACCAGCGTTTCGCCCGGCAGGGCCAGGCTGAGATAGACCAGGCCGACCGGCTTGTCGGCCGAGCCGCCGCCCGGGCCGGCGATGCCGGTGGTGGCGAGGCCGACAGTCGCGCCCAGCCGCTCGCGCGCCCCCTCGGCCATGGCCCGCGCCGTCTCCGGGCTGACCGCGCCGACGGCGTCGATGATCGCGGCGGGGACGCCGAGCTGGCCGATCTTGATCTCGTTGGCGTAGGCGATGACGCCGCCCAGATACGCGGCGGAGGAGCCGGGGATCTCGGTCAGCGCATGGCCGATCTGCCCGCCGGTGCAGGACTCGGCGCTGGCGGCGGTCCAGCCGCGCGCGATCAAGGCGCCGATCACGCGCTCGGCGAGCTCGTAGAGCCTGTCAGCCATGGCCGGCCTAGCGGCGGCCGCGCTTGTTGCCAAGCGCGCCGACCAGGTACAGGCCGACCACGACGACGGCGGCGAGCAAGGCGAAGCGGAACAGGACCCGGAAGACGATTCCCGCCACCAGGATGAGCAGAACGGCGCCGATGACGAATTGGAGCGTGCGACCCATGGCGAACCTCCTTGTTAGGAAAGGCCGATGTCCCAGGTGGCCGCCAGCTCCTCCTTGGTGTAGGAGCGGAAGGCCAGGACGGTCGAAGTGCGGGCGATGCCGGGCAGGCTGCCGATCTGGTCGGGGACGGTGCGGGCGAGCTGCTCGTAGTCGGCCAGGCGCACGATGGCGATGATGTCCCACTCGCCGGTCACCGAGTAGACCTCGGCGACGCCCTCGATCTGGGTGAGCTGGGTGGCGAGGCCGGTGGCGGCGCTGGGGGCGGTTTGGATCATCACAAAGGCGGTGATCATAGTCTACCTCCGTTCAATCACAGGGCCAGGAAGCGGCGCAGGGCCGCCTCGGTGGTCAGCGCGGGATTCTCGCCGCGCCAGAGCGCGAGCATCCGCACGAAGGGCACGATCTGATGGGTGCCGGTGACGACTTCGCGCAGGTACAGGTGCGAGGCGGGCGCCGCCCACTCCAGGTAGCCGGATTCGCGGAAGCGGCGCGCGGAGGCCTGGACATCGTACTGGACGATCCGGTGCTTGACCTCCCAGCCCTCGGCGCCGCGCTCGGCGATGACGTACTTGGCCCACGGGTTGCCGTCCAGCGCCTGGCCGACCGCGCCGGTGGTGACGATCAGGCGCCGCCCCCAGGGCCGGAACTGCGGGATGTGGTTGTGCGAGCGGATGATCGTGCGCGGCGGGTCGCCGGGGAACATCAGCGCCAGGTCGCGGCCCGGCGTGTAGCCGAAGACCGAGTCCTGGTCGTGGCGCAGCGAGGCGTGGACGACGACCAGCTCGTCGTCCACGTGGTGCGAGAAGGGCAGGTCGCCCAGGGCGCGGCGCCGCTCCGGCCCGAGCTGCTCGGCGGTCCAGAGCGACGGCCGCCAGATGTCGCCGCTCCACTCCTCGGGCCGGTCGGGCAGGTCGAAATCGCGGATGTAGCGCTCGTGGTTGCCGCCGATGAAGACGTGGCCGAGCTTCCAGGCGAGCTCCAGGCAGGCCAGCGAGTCCGGGCCGGTGTTGATCACATCGCCGTTGATGATCACCTGATCCACCTCGCGCCCGGCGATGTCGTCCAGCACGGCCTCGAAGGCCGGCAGGTTGCCGTGGATGTCGCTGATCACCGCGATGCGCATTATTCGGCGTCCGGGTCGTGGGCGGGCTCCCACGGGTAGACGATCCACTCGCTGGTGGCGTCGACGAAATAATCGGGCCGGCCGGGGACCTTGGAGGAGTCGGGCTTGAAGTGGAGCACGGCGGTCTCGTAGGTGGCGCCGGCCTGCTCGATGCGCTGTTTGACGGCGGCGATGGTCCGGCCGCTGTCCCAGATATCGTCGACGACCAGCAGGCGCTTGCCGGCGAGCTGCGGATCGGCGGGGAATTGGAGGAAGGTGGGGATATCGCGGGTGGTGCCGATTCCAGTGTAGAATTGCACGGCCGCGATCAGGATATTGCGCCAGTTGCGCCGCTGGCTGATCAGGCAGGCCGGGATCATGCCGCCGCGGGTGATGGCGAGCAAGGCGTCGTAGTCATCGGGCAGCTGGTCGGCGAGCTGGTCGACGAGGTGCTGGATTTCCGGCCACGAGATATAACGTTTGGCTGTCATGGATTCCTCTGTTCGATTCGGTCGGCGCTATTGTACCAAAATCAGCGCGGCTGCATGCCGCGAAGGAGCAGCGATGAAATATTCGGCCCACGATATCGCGCAGGTGCTGCTGGAGGCTGGCGCGGTGGTGCTGGCGCCCGAGCAGCCGTTCCGCTTCGCCTCGGGCCTGCTGTCGCCGATCTACTGCGACAACCGGCTGCTGCTGGGCCAGGTGGCGGCCCGGCGCACGGTGGCCGAGGCGCTGAGCCAGCTGGCGCTGCGCGAGGTGATCGGCGCCGAGGTGGTGGCGGGCACCGCGACGGCCGGCATCCCCTGGGCGGCCTGGGTCGCCGAGGCTCTGACGCTGCCCATGGCCTACGTGCGCTCCGGCGCCAAGGCCCACGGCCGGGGCCAGCAGGTCGAGGGCGGCGTGGTCGCCGGCCAGAAGGTGCTGCTGGTCGAGGATCTGGTCAGCAAGGGCGGCAGCGCGCTCGACGCGGTCGCCGGCCTGCGCAAGCTCGACGTGACGCTGGCCGACTGCTGCGCGATTTTCAGCTACGGCATGCCCGAGGCCCAGGAGCGCTTCGGCGCCGCCGGCGTGCGCCTCCACTGCCTGACCACGCTGCCGGCGCTGCTGGAGGTGGCGATCAAGCACGGCTTCCTGCTCCAGGCCCAGCACGAGATCGTCGCCGAGTGGGCCGCCGATCCGGCGGCCTGGAGCGCGCGGCGCGAAAGCTGAGGGATGGCTGGCGGCTGGCGGCTAGCGGGCCGGATCGGGGCGCTGGGCGGGCGCCGGCGCCGCTCGCCTGCTGCGGGATGGGAGGCGTGCGGAGGGACCTGATGGGCGACGAGATCATCACGGCGACGATTCGCATTGCGCCCGCCGAGCCTGCGGGCTATGCCGAGACCAAGGCGGCGCTGCTGGCCTGGCGGGCGCGCCATGCCGGCGAGATTGTGCGGACGTGGATCACGATGGCCAATGAGTCGCCCGCGCCTCCCAGCTGGCGCCGGCCCCGGCTGCTGCTGACGGAGCTGCGCGCCGCCGCCCTCGCCGATCTGCCCGCCGGCGCGCTGGCGACGCCGATCGATCCGCTGGCGCCGGCCTGGTGCCTGGTGGCGCTGGCCCCCGCGCGCTCCCGGGACGGCAGGGGCGGCTGGTATGCGGGGACGAAACATTTCGCGCCCGGCGCCGAGGTGTTTTTCCACTACATCTTTTCCGGCGACGGCTACGAGCGGGCGTTCGCCACCGGGCGACACCGCGACACCGGCTATTTTGTCACGCTCATGCAGCCGACGAAGCGGTTTGCCGGCTGGCGGGCCGCGATGATCAGCGATCCGATCGTCCTGTTCGAGCTGCGGCAGTATGGGCGCGGCTGGGGGGACGGCGCGCCCATTTCCGCCCAGGAGATGGCGGAGGAGATGCTGCTGCGCGAGGCGCTGGCGCGAGGGTCCGATCCGCGAGAATCCTGATCCGCCGCTGGCTAGCGCCGCTCAAGGGCCAGCAGATCGGCGCCGGGCAGCGGGGCGGCGGACCAGCCCGGCAGCAGCGCGGCGGCGCCCGGGGTCGCCGCGACCGGCCGTCCGCAGCGCGCCAGCGCCG
>DASWWB010001155.1:0-1851 GCA_036406115.1 Herpetosiphonaceae bacterium | reverse complement strand
CTGCGCGAGCTTGAGGCGCTGCTCGCCGATTTCCATGGCCGCGAGCAGGAGTTCGCCGCCGCCTCGCTGCGGCTCGAAGGCGAGGCCGGCCGCGCCCAGGCCGCGCTCGCCCAGGCCCAGAGCCGCTACGATCAGGTCTGGGAGCGCTGCGCCGAGGAAAACATCGATATCGAGGCGATCGGCGACCAGGCCGAGCCCGAGCGCTGGGCGGCGCTCGACGCCGCCGCCCTCGGCTCCCAGATCGAGCAGGGCCGCCAGCGCCTGCGCCGCATGGGCGCGATCAACCCGCTGGCGCCCCAGGAATGGGCGGAAACCCAGGAGCGCCACGGCTTCCTGGTCGGCCAGATCGCCGATGTGCGCGAGGCGGCGGCGATGCTGCGCGAGCTGATCGCCGAGCTCGATCTGGCCATGACCGCCCGCTTCACCCAGATTTTCAACGCGGTGGCGGTTGAGTTCGGCCAGACCTTCGGCCGGCTGTTCGGCGGCGGCACCGCCCAGCTGGTCCTGCAAAGCGGCGAGGAGGGCGGCGGGATCGAGATCATCGCCCAGCCGCCGGGCAAGCGCCGCCAGCCGCTCTCGCTGCTGTCCGGCGGCGAGCGCTCGCTGACGGCGGCCGCGCTGCTGTTCGCGCTGCTCAAGGTCAATCCGACCCCGTTTTGCGTGATGGACGAGGTGGACGCGGCGCTCGACGAGGCCAATGTGGTCCGCTTCCGCGAGCTGGTCGCCGAGCTGACCAGCCAGACCCAGTTTATTATCGTGACCCATAACCGCGGCACGGTCGAGGTCGCGTCGACGCTCTACGGCGTGTCGATGCAGCCGGACGGCTCGTCGCGGGTGCTGTCGGTCCAGCTCGACGAGCTGGTTGAGAATGATGAGGGCGGCGTCGGTTACGTCGCCGGGGAGCGACGCTGATGCGATGGTTGGCCCGCGTGACGATCGGCCTGCTGCTGGCCTTGGGGCTGGCGGCGGTCGCCCAGGCCCACGGCGGCGATCTGGTGCTCCAGCACCGCGAGGGGGATTACGAGCTGGTGGCGTTGCTCGGCCCGTCGCCCTACCGGGTCGGCCGCGCCGACCTGAGCCTGCTGCTGCGCGACATGCGGACCCAGCAGCCGGTCCGCGGCGCCCGCATCCTCCTGACGCTTGACGATCCCGCCGACGGCCAGCCCGCCGCCCAGTTCGAGGCCCGGCTGGAGGGCGATCCGCGCCTGTCGGTCTATGGCTCGCACCAGATTGATTTCACCCATGCCGGCGACTGGCAGCTGCGGATCATCGCGGTGGCCCCCGGCGTGCAGATCGATCAGACAGCGGCGGTGACGGTCCAGTCGGATCTGATCCGCTGGCTGGAGATCGGGCTTTACTCGCTGCCGGTGCTGGCGTTCGCTGGGCTGATTATCGCCAAGCGCCGCCACACCAGGCGTATCGCGGCCGCCGGAGCGGCCCAAGGAGAATGATGATGCGACGATGGCTGATGGTCCTGGCGCTGCTTGGCGCGCTGCTGCCCGCGACGGCGCTGGCCCACGTGAAGCTGGCCAGCTCCAATCCCGCCGCCGGCTCGACGATCGCGAGCGCCCCGGCGACGCTGGAGCTGGTGTTCGACGGCGAAGTCGGCCCTGACGGCCTGAAGGTCACGGTGACCGGCCCGGGCGGGGCGCGCGCCGACCAGGGCGACGCCCGGCTCGATCTTGACGATATCGACCGCAAGCGGGTGCTGGCCTCGCTCAAATCCGGCCTGGCCGGCGGCGCCTACGCCGTCGATTGGGTCGTGATCGGCGCCGACGGCCACGAGATCACCGGCTCGTTCTCGTTCACGATCCAGGGCGCCGCCCCGGCCCCGACGGCGACGACCGCCCC
>DASWWB010001154.1:0-7956 GCA_036406115.1 Herpetosiphonaceae bacterium | reverse complement strand
CCGCGAGGTGCCGATCCATGGAATTCCGCAACGCCGAGGGCGCGACGATCGCCCTGACGATCACTGGCTACCAGTATCCGCGCGAGCTTGACGCGCTCTACGCTTCAAACTGGCTGCTCGTGCGGCTCGATCTATCAGCCCCCGCCGGAACCTTCAGCGCCACCAACGCCTGCCTGCTGACCTACGAGGGGCGGCAGCTCGCCGACTGGTTGGCCAGCGCGGCAGCCGGCGCGGCGCCCGGTGCCATCGGCTTCGTCGAGCCGTGCCTGTTCTTCGAGGCGATCGCGGCTCCGGCCGGCATCACGATCCGCGTCACGCTGGAGCACGCCTTCCGGCCGCCGTGGGCGGTACGGCATGCGGCGTGGCGGTTCGGCTACGTCGCCCTGTTCCCGCTCGCGCCCGCCGAGCTGGAACGCGCGGCGGCGACCCTGCGCCGGCAGCTCGCGCCCTATCCCCAGCGCGCCGAGCGCTGACGCCGCGCCAGCCGCCCAACGCAAAAAAGGACCGACCAGCCGGAGCTGATCGGTCCTCGCGCCCGCCGGGGAAGCATCCGGCGGCCTCGGAGCTAGCTGGGGTTGATCCAGGCGGTGCAGTGGTTGTTGCTCTCTTTCGACTCGGTCACCGTGCCCTGGTTGAAGCCGTTGTTGTCGAGGAAAATGCCCCAGAGATCGCTGTCAACGACGTGCTTCGTCACCCAGAAGCTCTCCTCGACCTGCTGGCCGGGAGCTAGACCGCCGCGCGAGCGCACGACATAGCTCTCGTTGCCGTTCGCGCCGGAGAACAGGTCCTGGCCCCAGATCGGGCGGATCAGATACGAGAAGCCAGACGCCGCCGCCGTGCCCTTGTTGGTGTAGCGCACCTTCAAGTAGTACCAATCGATCCCGTCGCCGTAGTTGACCGGATCGTCGACGACCGAGCAGGACAGCACGTCGAGGTCGGGCTGGCCGGCGGCCTGGGCCGGGGCCAGGGGCAGCAAGGCACCGCCGAGCAGGCCCAGGGCCAGCAGGAGCGGGGCCGAGCGCCGGACGACGCTCTTGAAGCCGGCGGCGATCAGATGATCCGACGAGGCGAACCGTGAGAACAGATCCATGTGGTGAGACTCCTTCGCAGCGTGGTTGCTGGTATCGCACCGCTCACAGCGAACGGTATGGCGGCAGCATACTCTGCAAGGATTGACAAACAATCGACACGCGGCGGCCTCACCCGCCGCTGCTCCCATCGATTGGCAGCGCGAACCAACCCAGCAGCGCGTGGAAGCCGATCCACAGCGCGGCGCACAGCAACGCCGGCCACGAGCGGCCGAGAAAGAGAAAGATCAGCCACAGCGGGCCTGCGACAAAGGCGATCGCGCGGCAGAGCGCGAGAGGGACCGCACGGAACAGCAGGCGGCGGGCCGGCGGGATCAGCAGCAGCGCCGCCAGCGCGACCTGGCTGAGGAACCAGATCTTGGCGCCCAGCAACAGCGCGTCGAGATTAGAGGCGAACTGCTCGCCGGCGTCGGTCGGGACCGGCAAGCCCGCCGCCTGGACGCGCAGGATGAGATCGGTTGCGGCGCAGCTCAGCAGCCCGGCGGCGCCGCCCAGCGCCGTCCCGATGATCCAGCGCCTGGCGGTCGGAGGGGATGGAGGAATCGTGTAGCTCATGGCCCCAGCATACAACAGGGCGCACGCACCCGGGTGCCGGCAGGCCGGCGCGCGAATCGCTGGGCTGCGGCGCGAGAACCAGGCGCCTCCCGCGCCAAGCGGCTATACTGGAAATGCCGCGCCGCAAACTCGCGCGGAGAGAGCAAGCATGCCGGCCCTCGCCGGCCCAGCCGCAGGAGAAAAATATGCCGCCTTGGATTGCCGCCCTGCTCGCCCGAATCCGGCGAAGCCCCCGCCCCGACGCTGAACCAACGACAGCCGCGCCTCCGCCGCCCCCCAGCCTGTATCCGGCCACACTGAGCGCGCTCACAGGCCGGGCTGACAGCGTCGAACGCCAGCAGATTTTCGAGCCGGCGCTGAAGCACTATCAGTACGCCTACCGCCTCGGCGATCCCGCCTTTGCGTCCGATGATGAGGCGGCCCGCTGGCGGCTGGCGCGACGGCAGGTCACCGGCCATGTGCTGAGGCTGATCGAAGCCTCGCGCTGGCGGGACCATCTGGTGCTGCGAGGGAGCGCGCTGCTCAAAGCGTGGTTCGGCGACGCCGCGCGCGAGCCAGGCGACATCGACTGGGTCTTCCGGCCGGCAGATGTCGATCTGGCCCATCCCATGGCCGGCGAGCTGTTCGCCGAGCTCCGCGCGATGCTCGCCGCGCAGCCCCGGGCCGGCGAGGCGACGATCGACCTCGATGCGCTGGCGATCGACGACATCTGGACCTACGAGCGGGCGGCGGGGCGGCGGATCATCATCCCCTGGCGAGTCGACGGGCTTCCGCCAGGCGAGGGGCAGATGGATGTCGTCTTCACCGAGGAGCTGCCAGTCGCGCCGATCGAGCAGGAGCTTGAGACCCCGGCGGGGGCGGCGCGGCTCTGGGCGGCGCCGATGGACCTGTCGCTCGCCTGGAAGCTGATGTGGCTGGACACCGATCGGCATCCGCAGGGCAAAGACCTGTATGACGCCGTGTTGCTGGCGGAGCGCGCGCAGCTGGATCCGGCGCTGCTCAAACAGGTCTTGCATAGCGCCGACACCCAAGGCTGGCCGGTCTATGACACGATCGAGCATCCCGCCGAGTGGCAGGTGGACTGGAAAAATTTCCAGCTGGAGGCGCCGTGGGTGGAAGAAGACGAAGCGGATTGGAAGGCGCGGCTAGCGGCGGCGCTCGCGCCTTCCATCACCGAATACCGGCGCCGTGGCAGCGCCTGACCGCCGGCGCTCAGGCGGCGTGCGAGGGCAGCCGGGAGCGGATCGCCTGGATAAACTCCTCGGCGGCCGGCGGCGGGCCGTCGCCCATGTTGAGGTGGCTGCTGTCGCTGGTCCACTCGCAGAAGACCGTCCGCTCCTGCTGGGTGAACGGATCGGAGCCGCGCTCCAGCGTGAAGCAGCGCGCCGCCTTGGGGCTGGACGGGCCGGCCCAGCTGGGCTGGGCGGTCTCGAACAGCAGGCCGACGAAATAGGCCTCGGTGTCGGCCTGGGGCGGCGGCAGCTGGACCAGGACCAGCAGCCGCAGCGGATCGAGCTGGTGGAGCGAGTGCCCCAGGCCGCGCGGCGCCACCTGGCCGGAGGGCGGAGCCTGCTGGCCGGCCTGCTCCCAAAGGTTGAGCAGCATCTGCTGGGCCTCGTCGCCGAGCAGCACCTCCAGCATGCGGGCCGGCTGGCCGAAGGTCACCGAGGGCAGGGCGCGGTGGGCGAACAGATAGTGCTGCATCCGGACCTGCGAATCAAGCGTCATCGCCGGCTCCTTCCGCTGGCGGCTCGCCGATGAGGCCGCGATAGGGGCCGGGCGTCGAATCCTCGATCAGCACCGCGCCGGCGACCCGGCTGTAGAACTCGGCCGGACCGACGCCGCCGATGATCGCATAGGCGTAGCCGG
Source organism: Herpetosiphonaceae bacterium (assembly GCA_036406115.1). Lineage (GTDB taxonomy): Bacteria > Chloroflexota > Chloroflexia > Chloroflexales > Herpetosiphonaceae > DASWWB01. The sequence goes on along the minus strand of DASWWB010001154.1, from coordinate 4,444 downwards.
CGTCGGCCATCGCCTGGAGCGCCGCCACCAGCAGCGCGGCGCCGGTGCCGCGGCCCTGGCATTCATCCAGCACCCCGGTCGGGCCGAAGAAATTGGGCAAGGTCGCATCGTGGCAGGCGAAGCCGAGCGGCCGGCCCTCGGCGACGGCGATCCAGCAGGTGATGGGCAGGCGGGCGAAGGCGACCTCGCACTCGCTGGCCCATCCCGCGCCCCAGTGGCGGGCGACCCAGTCGATGATGATCCGCTTCTCCGGCGCCATGGCCCGGCGGATCTCGATGCCGTGCCCGCGCTGCCGGTCAAGCAGCGGCGCGAGCGGGGGCAGATTATACAGCTTGACCAGCATGTCGGGCATGGGCGCCTCCTCTCAGAGCGGCGGAACTACTCGTGCTTGACGGCGTGGCCGCCGAACTGATTGCGCAGCGCGGCCAGCACCTTGGCAGCGAAGGACTCATCCTGGCGCGAGGCGAAGCGCTGCATCAGCGAGGCGGTGATCACTGGCAGCGGCACGCTCAGGTCGATCCCCTCCTGGACCGTCCAGCGGCCCTCGCCCGAGTCGGCGACCCAGCCCTTGATGCCTTCGAGCTGCGGGCTCTCGGCGAACATGCGGGCGCTCAGGTCGAGCAGCCAGGAGCGGACCACGCTGCCGTGGCGCCACAGCTCGGCGATCTGGGCCAGGTCCAGCTCGAAGCCAGGCTTGCGGCTGAGCAGCTCGAAGCCCTCGGCGTAGGCCTGCATCATGCCGTACTCGATTCCGTTGTGGACCATCTTGACGAAGTGGCCGGCGCCGGCCGGGCCGACGTGGGCGTAGCCGTCGGCGGGGGCCAGGGTCGCCAGCAGCGGCTCGATCTGGGCGAAGACGGCGGGCGAGGGCGCGCCGACCATCAGGCAGTAGCCCTCGGCCAGGCCCCAAACCCCGCCGCTGGTGCCGGCGTCGACGAGATGGACGCCGTGCGGCTCCAGGGCGGCGGCGCGGCGCAGGGTGTCCTTGTAGTTGGAGTTGCCGCCGTCGATCAGCACGTCGCCGGGCTGGAGGGTGGGCAGCAGCTTGGCGATCGTGTCCTCGACCGGCTGGCCGGCGGGGATCATCATCCAGATCGCGCGCGGCGCCGCCAGGCTGGCGGCCATGGCCGCCAGGCCGGCGACCGGGGTCGCGCCCTCGGCCTGGGCCGCCGCCATCAGCTCGGCGTTGAAATCAAAGACAAACAGCTCGTGGCCGCCCTTGAGCAGGCGGGTGGTCATGTTGCCGCCCATCTTGCCCAGGCCAATCATTCCCAGTTGCATACTCGCTCCTATCCGGCGGCCTGATCGCCGCGCAGCTCGGCCTCCAGCACCAGCACCTTGTTGAGCCGGCGCACAAATCGCGGATCCTGCTGGAAGCTGGCGCCGGCGAAGGCGCCGACCAGCTCCAGCGCCAGGGACGGGCCGATGATCCTGGCGCCCAGGCAGAGGACATTCATATCGTCGTGCTCGACGCCCTGGCGGGCCGAGTAGGTGTCGTGGCAGAGGCAGGCCCGCACGCCGGCGAGCTTGTTGGCGGCCACCGCCGCGCCCACCCCGCTGCCGCAGAGCACCACGCCGCGCTCGGCCCTGCCGTCCTGGAGCGCCCTGCCGACGGCGGCGGCGAAATCCGGGTAGTCCACCGAGGCCTCGGAGTCGGTGCCCAGGTCCAGCGCCTCGTGGCCGAGCCGCCGCAGCTCGTCGATCACTGTCTGCTTGAGCGGGAAGCCGCCATGGTCGGCGGCGACGGCGAACTTCATGCGCCCGCCTCCCCGCCCAGCAGCTTGCGCGCCCGGGCGACCACGTTTTCGACCGTGAAGCCGTACTCTTTCATCACCACCGGGCCGGGCGCCGAGGCGCCGAACTTCTCGATGCCGATGATGTCGCCCTCGAAGCCGACGTATTTGTACCAGGTCATCGGATGGGCGGCCTCGATCGCCAGCCGGGCGCGGACGCCAGGCGGCAGCACGCTGTCGCGGTAGGCCTGGTCCTGGAGATCGAACAGATTGGTCGAGGGCATGCTGACGACGCGGACCTTGACACCCTCGCCGGTCAGCTGCTCGTAGGCGCCGACCGCGTGCTGGACCTCGGAGCCGGTGGCGATCAGGATCAGCTCGGGCGCGCCGTCGCTGTCTGCCAGCACATAGCCGCCCTTGCGCAGCCCCTCGGCCGAGCCGTATTTGGAGCGATCGAGCGTCGGCAGGTTCTGGCGGGTCAGCGCCAGCAGCACCGGGCCGTGGTGCTGGACCGCGACCCACCAGGCCTGGGCGGTCTCGTTGGCGTCGCAGGGCCGGATGACCGTGAACTGCGGGATGGCGCGCAGGCCGGGCAGCTGCTCGATCGCCTGGTGGGTCGGCCCGTCCTCGCCCAGGCCGATGCTGTCATGGGTGAAGACCTGGATCGTCCGGATCTCCATCAGGGCTGACAGGCGCAGCGCCGCTTTGCAATAATCGCTGAAAATCAGGAAGGTGGCGCCGTAGGGGATGAGGCCGCCGTGCAGCGCCATGCCGTTGACCGCCGCGACCATCGCGTGCTCGCGGATGCCCCAGTGCAGGTTGCGGCCCTTGGGCGTCTGGAACTGGAACGACTCGGCGCCGGCGATCAGGGTGTTGGTCGAGCCCGCCAAGTCGGCCGAGCCGCCCATCAGCGCCGGCAGGTTTTTGGCCAGGCCGTTGAGCGCCTTCTCGGAGGACTTGCGGGTCGCCAGGCCCTTGGCGTCGGCCTCGAAGACCGGCAGGTCGCGGTCCCAGCCCTCGGGCAGATCGCCGGCGATCTGGCCCTTGAACTGGGCGGCCTTGTCGGCGTGATCGGCGGCGTAGCGCTCGAAGCGCTCGTCCCACTCGCGCTCGGCGGCGGCGCCGGCCTCGACAGCCTGGCGGAAATGGGCCAGGGCCTCGTCGGGGATCAGGAAGGTCGGCTCCAGCGGCCAGCCCAGGTTCTGCTTGGTCAGCTTCAGCTCGTCGGCGCCAAGCGGCTCGCCGTGGGCCTTGGCGGTGCCGGCGCGGTTGGGCGAGCCGTAGCCGATCGTGGTGCGGGCGATGATCAGCGACGGGCGGTCGCTGATCGCCTTGGCCACGCGCAGCGACTCGTCGACCTGCGCGATGTCGTGGCCGTCGACGTGCTGGACGTGCCAGCCATAGGCCTCGAAGCGGGCGGCGACATTCTCGGTGAAGGCGATGTCGGTGCTGCCCTCGATCGAAATATCGTTGTCGTCGTAAAGATAGATCAGCTTGCCCAGCTTGAGGTGGCCGGCGAGCGAGGCGGCCTCGGCGGCCACGCCCTCCTCCAGATCGCCGTCGGAGACAATCCCGTAGATGTAGTGGCTCACGACCGTGTGATCAGGCGTGTTGAAGGTCGCCGCCAGGTGCGACTCGGCGATCGCCATGCCGACGCCGGTGGCGAAGCCCTGGCCGAGCGGGCCGGTCGTCGTCTCCAGGCCGGGGGTCAGGCCGTACTCCGGGTGGCCGGCGGTCTTGCTGCCCCACTGGCGGAAGTTTTTCAGCTCCTCCAGCGGCAGATCGTAGCCGGTGAGGTGGAGCAGGCTGTAGATCAGCATCGAGCCGTGGCCGGCCGAGAGGATAAAGCGGTCGCGGTCCGCCCACTGCGGATTGCGCGGGTTATGCTTGAGATGGCGGGTCCACAGCACGTAGGCCATGGCGGCGGCGCCCAACGGCAGGCCCGGGTGGCCCGAGTCCGCGGCCTGCACGCCGTCGACCGACAGCATGCGGATGGTGTTGATCGCCAGCTCGTCAAGGGTGGTCTGAGTGGTCACAAATCCTCCAAAGCGCTATTTCTTGGATTGGTACAGCGTTTTCAGCTCAACGTAGGCCCGCGACGTGTGCAGGACGCGCTCGAACTGATCAGGCCGCAGCGGCCTGATCTTGCCCGGGATGCCGACGACCAGCGAGCCGGGCGGCACGACCATGCCCTCGGTGACCAGGGCGCGGGCGGCGATCAGCGAGCCGCGGCCGATATGGGCGCGATTGAGCACCACGGCGCCCATGCCGATCAAGACTTGGTCCTCGACCGTGCAGCCGTGGACAATCGCGGCGTGGCCGATGCTGACCTCGTCGCCCAACGTCAGGTAGGCGTCGGGGTCGGCGTGCAGGATCGAGCCGTCCTGCACATTGCAGCGGGCGCCGATCGTGATAATCCCCTCGTCGCCGCGAATCACCGTCATGGGCCAGACACTGGAGTCGGCGCCGATCCGCACCGTGCCGCAGAGATGGGCGTGGGGCGAGACATAGGCGCTGGGATCGATCTCCAGCCGGTCGGTGGGGTCGGGAAAATGGATCTCGGACATCGCTCCTCCGCTCAAATGCGAATCTCGCCGCGCAGCACCGTCACGCCCACGCCGCCGATCCGCGCCCGCTCCGGCTCGCCGTTTTCGGCCAGGTCGACCAGCACATCGACCCGCCCCGGCCGGCCGAGGGCGTCGCCCTGCTCG
>DASWWB010001153.1:0-2393 GCA_036406115.1 Herpetosiphonaceae bacterium | reverse complement strand
GCTCGCGGCCAGCCTGGCCCGCGACGGCGCGCTGCCCGGCGCCGGCCTGGCGCTGATCGGCACCTCGCATCCCAAGGCGCCGGCCGGCGATCTCGCGGGCAGCGGGCGCCAGGTGACCGTGATCTACGCCACCGACGACGGGCTGGCCAGCCCGCCCGAGGTCCTGGCCGCCGCCGCCTACCTGCCGCCGGACACGCGCTGGGTGCGGATCGAGGGCGGCAATCACTCGCAGTTCGGCTGGTACGGCTTCCAGCTCGGCGACCACCGGGCGTCGATCAGCCGCGAGCAACAACAGGCGCAGTTGGTCGATGCCCTGACCGCCGCGCTTGGGGCCGACGGGCGGCGCTAGCGACGCGGGGCGCCGCCATCGAATCCAGCCCTGTGCTAGGATAGCGGCGACCTGGCGTCCGCCAGGCTGATCCGGCCGCGCGCCGGACCGCCGGCGGCCGCGAACAGAAAGGATCGATCATGCACCTGCGCCCGGCAACACCCGCCGACACCCTCGCCATCGCCGAGATCCACACCGACAACTGGCGCCGGATCTACCGCGGGCTCCTGGATGATGCTTATCTCACGGGGCCGATCCAGCAGGAGCGCTTGGCGGTCTGGAGCGGCCGCATCAGCGCTCCGCCCGCCAGTCAGTCCCTGATGGTGGCGGAGCGCGACGAGCGGATCCTGGGATTCAGCTGCGCCTACGGGGCCGAAGATCCGCGCTGGGGGAGCCATCTGGCCAATCTCCATGTGGCCCGCTCCGCCCAGCGCCAGGGCGTCGGGCGCGAACTGATGCGGGCTGTCGCGCAGTGGGCGGCTGCGGCGTACCCCGGCGCCGGCCTGTTCCTCTGGGTGGTCGAGGCCAACGCCGGGGCCAGGCGCTTCTATGAACTGATGGGCGGCGCCAGCGTCGAAGCCGATGTCTGGCATGCGCCGGATGGCAGCGCCATCGCCAAGCTGCGCTACGCCTGGCCGGATCCGCTGCTCGTCGGGTCGCCCGCCGGCTGATCAGCCAGCCAGCGGTGCATCACATAGGCGTCGACATAGCCCTGGGACGGGTGGCGGAAGGCCTCGGGCAGGGTCGCCAGGATGCGGAAGCCGAGGTCTTCGTAGAGCTTGACCGCCCCCCGGTTGGTGCTGACGACGAAATTAAACTGGATGGCGCGGTAGCCGGCCGCGCGGGCCGCCCGCAGCGAGTCGACGACCATCTGGCGGCCGATGCCGCGCCCGCGCAGCCCGGCCCTGACGATGTACGAGCCGTTGGCGACATGCGCGCCCCGCCCGGTCTGATTGGGCAGAATCTTGTAGGCGCCGACGACCTGGCCCTCGTCGAGCGCGATCATCGTCAGGACGCCCGGCCCCAGCCACATCTGCCGCCCCTGCTCGGCGGCGAAGGTCTCGTCCTGGACGTAGGTGTCGCCCTCCGCGATAATCGCCTGGAAGATCGCCCAGATCGCCGGGAAATCATCGTCGGTCGCCGGCCGGAATGTGATCATAGCTGCTCCTTCGCGCAAAAACACGGCTCATCATACGCCAATTTCCGGCGCCGCCAGCAGCGACGGGCCGCCCAAAGATGGGTCCGCCGGCGCGAGCCAATCCGCCGCGAAGCCCTACGCCCGGCGCGCCGGGCCCGGTATGATGGGCGGCGTAGCTTTGGATTAGAAGGGAGCAACGCCTATGTATTCATCGCTCGATCGGATCGACATCACCACCGCCGGGGAGAACGGGCGGCGCTGGTACATCCAGACCGACCACCGCTCCGCCGACGAAATGGCCCAGGCGACGGAGCTCTCGACCGTCCTGGCGCTGCTGCGGATCCTCAACGCGCAGCGGCTGGCTGATTCGGAGGGCGCGCAGGGGGAGATTCGCTATGTGGTCTCCTCGCCGCCGCCGGCCTTCATGCTCCGGGCCATCGCCGCCGCCGGCGGGCGCTCGTTCGTCGATCTCGATGTGCCGGTCGCCGCGCCCGCCGACGCGCCGGCGCTCGACGACCTGCTCCAGTCGGCCTTCGCGGCCCTGGCGCAGCGGACGGCCGCCGACCTCGGCGTCGCCATCAGCCTGGAGGGCCTCGCGGCGGCGGAGCTGGCGCTGACCGCCGAGCCGGTCGATCCCGAGCGCGACGAGATCGGCTACTGGGGGCGGATCCTGCGCCTGGGCGCGCTCGGCGGCGAGGTGATGCGCGCCGCGAACGGCGGGCGCTGGACGATCGGCGGCATGGGCACGCTGCCGGTGGTGCTCGCCACCGGCTTCCGAGGCGAGCAGGCGACCGTCAACCCGCTGGGCAAGGTGATCAAGCTGCTGGCCAACGGCGAGGAAGACAGCCTGGTGTCCCTGGTTCGGATGATCATCGGCCAGCCCTAGAGCGCCGGGCAGCGCAGCGGCAGCGAGCCCGGCGCCGGCTT
>DASWWB010001152.1:0-3056 GCA_036406115.1 Herpetosiphonaceae bacterium | reverse complement strand
CGCGGAATGGCTTGCGCAGAAACTCGTCGCAGCCGGCGGAGAGGACCATCGCCCGCTCCTCCTCCAGGGTCGAGGCCGTGAGGGCGACAATCACCACCGCCTGGCCCTTGGTGGTGGATTTGATGCGGGTGGCGGCGTCGTAGCCGCTGAGCCTCGGCATGCGCATATCCATCCAGATCAGGTGCGGCTCCCACTCCTCCCACAGCTCGACCGCCTGGAGCCCGTCCTCGGCCTCGCGCACCTCGAAGCCCAGCGGGGCGAGCAGGCGGATCAGCAGCTGGCGGTTGTTCCACTTGTCGTCGGCGACCAGGATGCGGGGCCGCTCCTGGCCGGGCGCGAGGCCCGTCACCTGGCGGCGGGCGGGGCGGGCGGCGAGATCGGCGGCGGTGGCGCGGGCGGCGTCGATCTCGAACGAGAAGACGCTGCCGCGGCCGGGCTCGCTGCGGACCTGGATCTCGCCGCCCATGAGCTGGACGAAGCGGCTGCTGATCGGCAGGCCGAGGCCGGTGCCCTCCTGGGCCTGGCGGCCGCTGGCGGTCTGGGTGAAGGCTTCGAACAGCGTGCCCAGCTCCTCGGCGGCGATGCCGGGGCCGGTGTCCTCGATCTCGAAGCGCAGGCGGGATGAGCCCGGCGCGGCGCCGTCCGCCAGCGGGGCGACGCGCAGGGCCACGCCGCCCTCGGCGGTGAATTTGAGCGCGTTGTTGAGCAGATTGATCAGCACCTGGCGCAGCTTGAGATCGTCGCCGCGCACATAGCGGGGCGTCGCGGGATCGCGCTCGAACAGCAGCTGGAGCTTTTTCTCCTCGGCGCGGAGGGCGAACATATCCTCCAGGTCGTCGAGCAGCTGGTGGAGATCGAGGTCGCGCTCGTGGAGCGCCATGCGGTTGGCCTCGATTTTCGACAGATCCAGCACCTGGTTGATCAGCGCCAGCAGATGCTCGCCGGAGCGGCGGATGATCCCGACGTGCTCGCGCTGCTCGGCGTCGAGCTGGGCGCTGCGACCCATCACCTGGGCGAAGCCGAGGATGGCGTTGAGCGGCGAGCGCAGCTCGTGGCTCATATTGGCGAGGAAGACGCTTTTGGCCTGATTGGCCTCCTCGGCGGCCAGGCGGGCGCGGTCGGCGTCGTCGCGGGCCTCGCGCAGCAGGCCGTTGGTCGCCACCAGCTCGCCGGTGCGGGCGCTGACCTCGCGCTCCAGCTGGCGGTTGCGCTGCTGGACCGCGTAGAGCCGCCAGCGCACGCCCGCCGCCAGCCCGCCGAGCAGCAGCGCCAGGGCCAAGGCGCGGAACCACCATGTTTCCCACCAGGGCGGCAGCACCGTCAGCGCCAGCGCCACCTCGCGGCCGCTCCAGACGCCGTCGCGGTTGCTGCCCCGCACCCGGAAAACATAGTCGCCGGCGGGCAGATTGGTGTAGGTGGCGAAGCGCCGGTCGCTGCCCACCGCGTTCCAGCCGGGCTCGAATCCATCAAGCATGTATTGGTAGCGCAGCTGCTCGGGAGCGCCGTAGCTGAGCGCCGCGAAGGCGAAGGTGACGATGTCCTGGTCGTGACGCAGCGCTAGCCGGCTGGTCTGCCAGATCGGCGCGCTGAGCGGGCTTTGCGGGCCGGGCGCGACCTCCCTGCCCGCCAGCTGGAGGCTGGTCAGCGCCACCGAGGGCTGGAACTGGCTGTCGGCGATGCGCTCGGGGCCGAAGGCGGTCAGCCCGTTGACGCCGCCGAACCACAGCTCGCCGGCCGGGCTGCGGTAGTGGGAGTAGGGGCTGAACTCATCGCCTTGCAGGCCGTCGGCGCGCTTGAAGGAGCGGACCGCCCCGCTCGCAGGCGAGAGGCGGGCCAGGCCGCTGGCGGTGGCGAGCCAGAGATCGCCCCGGCTGTCTTCCTCGATGCCGACGACGGCGCGGGCGGGCAGCCCGTCGTTTTCGGTGCGGCGGCTCCAGCGCTGGCTGGCCGGATCGAAGCCGAACAGCCCGTCGCTGGTGCCGGCCCAGATTCCGCCGTTGGCGGCCTCGTGAATGTCGTTGGTCCAGCCGCTCGGCGCGTTTTCCGGGCCGCCGGGCTGGCGGCGGTAGGCGGTCACCGCGCCGGACGCCGGGTCGTAGCGGCCGACGCCGTCGCTGGTGCCGAGCCAGAGCGCGCCATCCCGCGCCAGGTGGAGCGCGCGGATATCATTGAAGCCCAGGCCCGAGGGATCGCGGCCGCCCAGGACGCCGGCGAACTGGCCGGTGTTCGGATCGAAGCGGTAGAGCCCGCCGCCGACCGCGCTGGCCCAGAGCCCGCCCGCGCCGTCGGGGGCCAGCGCCCAGACCGTGAACGACGCCGCGTCGGCCGGCCGGAAGCGCTCCGTCTCGCCGGTGGCCGGATCGAGCCGATAGACACCGTCAATCCCATCGAACCACAGCATGCCCTGCCCGTCGCGCAGCAGTGTGCTGACGTTGCTGGCCTCCGGCGGGCCGACCCCTGCGCCTCCCGCCGTGCCGGATCGCTTGATCTCGCCGGTGCGCCGGTTGAAGCGGTGCATGACCGGCCCGCTGGCGACCCAGATCAGATCCGGGTCGCCGGGGTCTTCGATCAGCGCGCCGAACTGGCGGCCGGCGAACTGGTTGGCGCTGAGCGGATCGTCGCGGTAGAAATCGAACTGGGTCTGGCGCAGATCCAGCAGATCGACGCCGCCGTCCACCGTGCCGATCCAGATCACGCCCTCGGCGTCGGTTTGCAGGCAGAGAATGGCGTCGGCGGCCAGGCTATCGGCGAAGGCCGGGCTGCGGCGCTGGCGCTCGGTGACCGTCTTCGTCGCCGGGTCGAAGCCGTAGAGCCCGTCAAGGCTGCCGAGCCAGAGGCCGCCGGCGCCGCCAGTCACCGCGTTGATCTGGCTGGGGATGCCGGCCAGATCGGGGCCGAGCGCGTCGGCGGCGGGATCGAACAGATATAAGCCGTTGCCGGCGACCCAGAGCCGCCCCTCGCCGTCGGCGTGGAGATCGCGGGCGTTGAGCAGATTGGGATCGGCGTTGGGCCCGGTCGCGAGCTGCTGCCCGTCGTTGGCGGCGGGCGGCGGATCG
>DASWWB010001151.1:0-1506 GCA_036406115.1 Herpetosiphonaceae bacterium | reverse complement strand
AAAGGCGGCAGGGAGCGGATCGCGCTGGTCGGCGACTACGCGCTCCGGGCGCTGGACGCCTATCTGCGCGACGGCCGCCCGGCCCTGGCCGCCGGCGCCGGCGGCCCAGCGCTGTTTCTGAACCGGCGCGGCGGCCGGCTCTCGGCCCGCTCGGTGCGCCAGCTGGTGCAGGGGTACGCCGCCCAGGCCGGGCTGCGGCTGGCTGTATCGCCGCGCACGCTGCGTCACTCGTTCGCCACCCATCTCCTGAACGGCGGCGCCGATCTGCGGGTGGTCCAGGAGCTGCTGGGCCACGCCAGCCTGGCCACGACTCAAATCTACACCCACGTCACGCAAACCCACGCCCGCCGCGTGTATCTGGCGACCCACCCCCGGGCGGGCGCGCCTGGCGGCCGGCCCAAGGAGCCTCCCCATGACCAAGACCCTCAATGACAGCGCAGCGCCATCGACGTCGCTGCCGCCGCTGCCCCCGGTCCGGCGCCGCTGGCTGCCGCCGCTGTGGCTGTTCGTCGCCGCGGGCCTCGTCTTCCTGTTTTGCTATCCCGCCGTGCTCATCGGCCGCAGCATGATGATGGCGGTCTACCTGCGCGAGGCCGACGACGCCTACAACGCCGGCGATCTGAACGGCGCCGCCGACTATTTCAGCAGCGCGATGGGCTTGAGCAGCGCCAACGAGGAGCCCTACTCCAAACGCTGGCAGATCGCGTTGCAGACCGGCGACCTGGAGAGCGCCCTGGGCGATTTCGCCTCCGCCGTCGACGATCACCCGTCGGCCTCGCTGCCCTACTGCTACCGCGGCCAGGCCTACCGCGAGCTGGAGCTGTATGAGCAGGCGATTCCGGACTACGAAGCCTGCATCAACAACACCCCGAACAATGTCTGGCGCTCGCTGGCGCCGTCGGCGCTCCAGAACGTCAAGAAGAAGCTCGGAGAGTAAGAGGCCGCCATGCTGATCGCTGCCCTGACGCTGCTCGCCTATTTCGTGGGCGGAATCCCGTTCGCGGTCCCGGTGGTGCGCTTGTTCAACGGCGCCGACGTGCGGACGAGCGGCAGCGGCAACGTCGGCGCCCGCAATTCGCTGCGGGTCGCCGGGCCTGCCGCCGGCGTGCTGGTGCTGCTGCTCGACGCCTGCAAGGCGGCGGCGATGGCGCTGCTGGCGCGGGCGCTGTCGCCCAGTCCGTGGGCGCCGGCGCTTGCGGCGCTGGCGGCGGTCGTCGGCCATTGCTTCTCGCCTTACATGCTTCCGGCGCTCCTGCGCGGGCGCTGGCCGGGCTGGCGGGCGGCCTCGCTTTTGTCCGGCGGCGTCGGCCTGGCGAGCGGGCTCGGCGCGTTCCTCGTGCTGGCGCCGCTGCCGGTGCTGCCGGTGCTGGCGATCGGCGCCTTCATTATGTTTGTCCTCAAGCGCCCGTCGGAGGCTGGCGCGGCGGTAGCGCTGCTCGGCCCGCTGGCGGTGGCGCTGCTCGGCTATCCGGTTCCCGTCCTCAGCGCGATGGCGGCGATGGGCGC
>DASWWB010001150.1:0-5592 GCA_036406115.1 Herpetosiphonaceae bacterium | reverse complement strand
CCGACGTAGGCGTCGACATAGCCCTCGATATGCTGCTGGACCCGGAATCCGAGCTGGACGTACTCCTCGCCCCAGGAGTCAAGTTGCGGCATGCCGTGTCCTCGCTAATTATTGGCGCCGTTGGCGCAGCCTTCGTGAAGCACCTTGATCTCGTCGGGCGTCTCGACCGCCTCGCGGCTGCCGTCGATGAACGGCGCGAAGAAGCCGCTGATCAGCCCCTTGGCGGTCGCCACGTCCGGCGCGTGCTGGACATCGCGGCGCAGGGTGGCGCTGCCCGGCAGCAGGACATGGAACTGGCCGATCAGCTGCTTGAGCTTGCCCAGCGCCTGGCGCTCGATCATCGTCTCGCCGCACATATCGACGTAGCGCAGCAGCAGCTCGCACTTGTCGGCGGGCGTCGGCTGGTAGGGTTCGATTCCCGAGCGCAGCTGCTGGATCTGGCGGAAAATCCAGGGATTGGAGATCGCGGCGCGGCCGATCATCACCGCCGCCACCCCGGTCTGCTCCAGGCGGTCGAGGGCGTCCTGGGCGGTGCGCACGTCGCCGCTGCCGATGACCGGGATGGAGACGGCGCGGGCCACCTCGGCGACCCGGCTCCAATCCGCAGTGCCGGCGTAGCCCTGGACCTTGGTGCGCGGGTGGAGGGCGATCGCGGCGCAGCCGGCATCCTCGGCGACGCGGGCGGTGTCAAGGTAGTTGAGGCTCTCGTCGTCCCAGCCGGCGCGGAACTTGAGCGTGATCGGCAGCTGGGTGGCGGCGCGCACCGCCTTGAGCAGCGCGCTCATCCTGGGCAGGTCCTTGAGCAGCGCCGAGCCGTGGCCGCCGCCAGTCACCTTGGGCGACGGGCAGCCGCAGTTGATGTCGATCGCATCGGGGCCGAGCGCCTCGACGTAGGCGGCGGCGGTGGCGACCAGCTCCGGGTCGCTGCCGGAGAGCTGGATGGAGATCGGGCGCTCCTCGGGCAGGTAGTCGAGCAGGCGGTGGCGCTTCATCGCCTTGGGCGAGACGCTGGCGGCGTTGGTCATCTCCGAGACGACCAGGCCGCAGCCGCCCAGCGAGAGGATCATGCGGCGGAACACCGAGTCCGTGACGCCGGCCATCGGCGCCAGGACCATGTTCGGCGCGATCTCAAACGGGCCGAGCTTGAACGAATCGGGCAATGTCATTATTGATTGGGTCATGGGCTACCTCTTTTTTATCTATTATACCGCGCTCCGCTGGCAGGACCGGCTAGCGCTCGGGCGCCTTGGGGAGCGGCATCCAATATTTGGGCCACTCCACGTAGTAGCCGGTCTCCGGATCATCAGCCCATTTCCCCACATGTTTGTCCAGGTACACGATCAGCGGCTGCTCGCCGGGGCGGAACACCGCCAGCACCTTCTGGGCGTCGTTGGGCAGCCGCTCCGTCACCGGGATCCAGGGCTCCAGCAGGGGCTTGAGCTGCTTGGCGAGCAGCCGCTCAAGATCGTCGTAGTCGCCGAAGGGCGAACTTTCCAGCCACTCCTGGACAATCGTTGCTGCAAGGCGTTTGGGATTCACTGCGCACCTCTCAGTCACCGGCGCGCGCCTGGGATCTCGGCGGCGGCGCCATGCGGGACATGGCGCACAAACTATTGTACCAGCGCTGCGGGCGCTAAACAAGGCGCGGCGGCCCCGGCAATCCCCACTTTCGTGTCTACCGGCCGCTCCGGCGGATCGCTATGCTTGGCCGAAACGGCGCATGGCGCCGCGCAGCCAAGGAGCATGAGCTATGGAACAGATGATGAAAGCGGTCGTCACGACGGCCTTCGGCGCCGCCGACGTGCTGCGGCTCACGTCGATCAGAAAACCGGCGCCCAAGGACCACCAGGTGCTGGTCCGCATCCACGCCAGCACCGTCACCTCCGCCGAGTGCGCGATGCGCCGGGGCGAGCCGTGGTGGGGGCGGCCGATCCTCGGGCTGCGCAAGCCGCGTCCGAGGCTCAGCGTGCTGGGGCTGGAGTTCGCCGGCGAGATCGAGGCCGTGGGCGGTGCGGTCAGCCGCTTCCGGCCGGGCGACGAGGTGTTCGGCTTCGGCGGCTTCGGCGCCGGCGCCCTGGCCGAGTACATCTGCGCGGCGGAGCAGGGCTCGCTGGGCCGCAAGCCCGCCAATCTGAGCTACGCCGAGGCCGCCGCGACGGTCGACGGCGCCTCGACCGCCCTGTTTTTCCTGCGCGACAAGGGCCGGTTGCAGCCGGGGCAGAAAGTGCTGGTCAACGGGGCCTCGGGCAGCATCGGCACCTACGCGGTCCAGCTTGCCAAATATTTCGGCGCCGAGGTGACCGCCGTGTGCAGCGCCGCGAACCACGAGCTGGTGCGCTCGCTCGGCGCCGACCACGTGATCGACTACGTCCGGGAGAATTTCGCCGCCGCCGGCAAAACCTACGATCTGATTTTCGACACCATCGGCAAAAGCTCGTTCGGCCACTGCCGGCGGGCGCTCGCGCCGCGCGGGCGCTACCTCGCCACCGTGCTGAGCCCGACGATCCTTGGCCAGGCGGCGTGGACCGCGCTCCGGGGCGGGCCGCGCGTCGTCACCGGCATGTCGGTCGCCAAGCGCGCGGCCCTGGCTTTCCTCACGCCCTTGCTGGAGACCGGCGTGATCCGGCCGGTCATCGACCGCCAGTATCCCCTGGAGCAGATCGCCGAGGCCCACCGCTATGTCGACACCGGCCGCAAAAAGGGCAATGTCGTGATCAGCATCAGAGCCTAGTGCCGCGGCGATCCGCTCCCTGGCGGCTAGGCGTCCTGGTCCTGGTCCAGCGGCGAGAGCTGCTGGGTGACGCCGGTGTAGGCCCGCGCCCCGCCCGCCGGCTCCCGGCACCAGACCCGGATCACCTGAAACGTGCCCATCGAGCTGGAGGCGGCGGTCATGCGCGCTGGCGGGCTCTCCTCCGCCTCGCCCGGCAGCTTGGGCAGCAGCAGCGTCTCGATCGAGATCACCTCCAGCCGCTCATGCTCCAGCCAGCGGTTGACCCGGGTCAGCACCTCGTGGATGCTTTCGTAGGCGGTTGGCATCCCCAGCACCCGCTTTTGGATCTGCGGGATGAAATCCTTGAATGTCAGCATAGCTCCTCCGACACTGCGGCGCCGCGAACCCGGCCCGGCGCCCGCCACACAGCGCTTGCGTCCGCTCGGATTATCAGGAGCGGCCAAGCCGGCCCATGCTACATCACCGGCCGGAAAAAAACACGGGCGCGGGCGCCGGATCAGCTGCCGGCCGCCTGGCCCGCGCCCTGCTAAGGAGATCGACGTGGCGGCGCCCGCCGCAGGAAGGAGGAACAATGACCATCGCCCAGCAGATCAGCGAAATCCTCACCGAGCAGTTCCAGGTTCCCGCCGACCGTCTCGCGCCGGACGCGAATATCCAGCACGATCTCGGACTGGAGCCGCCGCGCTTCCAGCAGCTCATCCAGGTCCTGGAGGACACATTCCAGCTTTCGTTGCGCGACCAGCCGCCGGAGGGGCTGCAAACCCTCGGCGCGCTCATCGCCCGGATCGAGGTCGTCCGCCAGAGTGCCTAACCCCGCCCCGGCGCCGCGCGATCCTGCGCGGCGTTTCGGCTGATCCGCTCCGCGAGCGCTTGAAAGTGACCATGAAGTCACGTATAATGGCTGTATGGAAGACGAAGCCATTTTTCGCGCCCTCGCCGACTCGACGCGCCGGCGGCTGCTGGATCTCCTGTTCGAGCGCGACGGCCGCACGCTCAAAGAGCTGGAGGCGGATCAGCCCATGACGCGATTCGGCGTGATGAAGCACTTGCGCGTGCTGGAGGAGGCCGGCCTGATCACCACGCGCAAAGCGGGCCGCGAGCGGCTGCACTACCTCAATCCGGTCCCGATCCAGCTCATCGCCGACCGCTGGATCAACAAATACGCGGCGGCGCGGGCCAGCGCGCTCGCCGATCTCAAAGCCGCGCTTGAAGGAGGATTTGGCATGACCAGCGACCCGAAGCCCCGGCTCGTGAATCAGATCATCATCAAGGCGCCCCCCGAGCGGGTCTGGGAGGCGATCACGACGCCGGAGTTCACCTCGCGCTACTACTACGGCAGCGCGCTCGCCACCGACCTGACCGTCGGCTCGCCGTTCAACTACGCCATGCCGAACGGCTCGCCGGTCATCGAGGGCCAGGTCGTCGAGTCCGACCCGCCGAACCGGCTGGTCCACACCGATCGCTCGCTCTGGCCGCCGATGAACGAAGATGCGCCCACGACGGTGACCTGGGAGCTGCAGCCGATGCCCGGCGGCGTGACCAGGGTGACGGTGATCCACGCCGACTTCGCAGGCGAGACCGCCACCTACCAGGGCTTGCAGAGCGGCGGCTGGGCCTGGATTCTGAGCAACATGAAAACGCTGCTGGAGACTGGCGAGCCGATGCCTCAGGGGTATTAGGGCAGCCTGCCAGAGATTGATCAAACCAGCGGCGGCCTCTCCGTGTGGGAAGGCCGCCGCTGGTTTTTCATGCCCGCCAGGCTTATCCGGAGCGCTCCGGCTTGCGGGCGTCGAGGATAATCGACACGCTCTTGAGCGCTCCGTCCTCGTTGCGATGATCGCGGCGCAGCGAGCGGTAAATCACGCCCTGGGCGGGATCCCACTGGTGATAGTGGAAACGGCCGCTCGAATCGCAATATTCCAACAGGTCAATCTCAAAGCCCGCGTCGCGGAACACAGCGGCGAACAGGTCGGCCGTGTAGACAATCTTGTGATCGGCTGCCGGGTGATCGCTGGGGCCGGGTCCGCCGACCCGCACCGTCCGCTGGTACTCCGGGTCGGGGAAGTTCGCATCGGGGACGGCGCAGCGGAGGTAGCCGCCCGGCCGCAGATAGGCGAAACAGAGCTGGGCGGCGGCGCGGCCGTCAGCCTCGCTCAGATGCTCCCAGACATGCTCGCAGAGCAAGGCGTCGGCCCGCCGCTCGCCGAACGCCGCCGCCCACTGGTCCGGCCGCAGCAGATCAAGCGTCTCGCGCTGGGTGGGAATCCAGCCGGGATAGCGTTGGTCGCCGGCCCCCAGGATAATGCGCAGCGGCTCGTCCGCAGGGTGCGCCCGAAAATCGATCATCGCAATGCTCCTTGGGACGCCTGCCGGGCCGCTCGCAGCCCGCCGGCGTCAACATCAAACCATTGCCCAGCGCCGACAGCGCCAGACAATAGAGTGTTGTACCACAAGTATCGGGCGCGGAATGATAGGCCTGGGCTGCGGCTAGCCGTCGGCAAGCGCCTCGGCGGCCAGGATGACCCGCGCCGGCGCGGCAAACGCGGCCAAATGGGGCGGCAGATCGATAAAATAGACGCGGTAGCGACCGTCGCGCCTGATGGCGTTGAGGAGATCGGGCGGCTGCCCGCGGAAGGCGATATCGCCGATCGACACCTGGATGCTGCCCGTCCGGCGCGCGCTGGGGGAAACGCGGCGAAAGCTGGCCAGGCCCTGGGCGATCCGCACGGGCGGCACGGCGGCGTCGGCGCCAATCCGGGTCCGGGCGCAGACCCGCTGCCACTGGTCCGGCGACACCTGGCTGCGCGCGTTCGCCAGCAAGTCGCCGGGCGTCGCGTTCAAGGCCGCGAGGAGCCGCGCGG
>DASWWB010001149.1:0-7225 GCA_036406115.1 Herpetosiphonaceae bacterium | reverse complement strand
ACGATGCCCAGCATGAGCCCGTTGTAGTAGAGGATGTAGAGGGTGAACAGCCCCAGCGAAAGCCCGCCGATGAAGGCTTTGAAGGAGACCGAGATGTTGTTGGTGAGGATGAACGCCGCGCTGCCGCTGTTCCCGTCGTTGATGTCCTGCCACCACTCGTGGCCGATCCGCATGTTTTCGATGGTGGGCTGCAACTCCGGCTGGAGCGCGACGCCCGCATCCGGGTTGCCGGCGGCGATCACGGCGCCGACGAGCGCGGGAATCAGGAAGACGAGAAACGCGATCAGGGTGAACGGCAGGGTCTGGCGGAAGGTTTGCGGCAGTAGCACGGCGAAATAGTGCTTGATTTTCGCTGTCGATGAGCTAATCTGCTCGCGATAGATGGCGCTGTGCCCTTGAGCCACTAAGTCGTTAAGATATACTGTTAGCTGATGGCCCGGATAGTCGCGCCGCGCCTGGGCGAGATCCGAGGTTGTCTGGCGGTACAGGCGCCCCAGCTCTTGCAGGTCGGCGGCGTTGAGCGCGACAATGTTGCTCTGCGCGCCTTTGATGAGATCGGTGAGGCGCTCCCAGCTTTTGCGTTTGGCAAGAATGAAATCTTCGGCAACCATGCTCTCATCTCCAGAATAGAACGGGGTTTACACATGATCGATGACCGCTACGGCGACCGCTATATCGTCGACACGCCCGAACACATTGAATTTGGCTACGATATCGCCGGGATCGGCTCGCGGTTCCTCGCGGCGCTCATCGACCACGCGGTATTCTTTGTGGTGGTGTACGGCTCGCTGTCCCTGCTGATCACCATGATGGACGCTAGTGAGATTGTCCAGCGCACGCTGGCGGTGGCGACGACCCTGCTGTACTGCGGATATTATATCGCCTTTGAGCGATTATGGAATGGCCAGACGCCCGGCAAGCGGCTGATGGGCCTGCGCGTGGTCCAGGATGCCGGCCGGCCGATCGGCATGTCCGCCTCGCTGGTGCGCAATTTCGTGCGGATCGTCGATTTCTTCCCGCTGTTCTACGGCGTGGGCATCGTCGCGATGTTCATGGACAAGCGCACCCGGCGCCTCGGCGACCTGGCGGCGGCGACGCTTGTCGTGCGCGACCGCCAGCGCGTCTCGCTCGACGATCTGCTGGCCGCCACGACCTCGCGGCGGGTCGCCAGCGCGCTCTCCTCCAACGGCCAGACGATCCTGCCCAACCTGGAGACGCTCCAGCCCAACGATGTGTCGATCGTCCAGGAGTTCCTGCTGCGGCGCAACGGGCTGCCCCTCGACCGCCGCCAGCGGGTGGCCGGCCAGCTGGCCTACGCGCTGTTCCAGCGCCTGGGCTACAGCGTCCCCGGCGATCCCGAGCTGTTTTTGCAGCAGGTCACGGATCAGTATGTGTCGCTGCGGGGGCAGACGCTGCTGCGATAGCCGCCAGGGCTTGATCGATCAGATCCGCCGCGCCGGCGGGGAGGGCGATGCGACCCGGGAGGCGGCGGAACCAGGCGCCTTGCTTGCGGGCGAAATGGTGGGTGTTCCATTTGAGCTGCTGGGCGCAGGCCGCCGCTGTCGCCTCGCCGCGCCAAAGCGGCGCCCACTCGCCGTAGCCGATGCTTGACATCGCCGGCAGATCCCAGTCGAAGCCCGCCGCGACCAGCCCCAGCACTTCGGCGATCAGTCCCGCGCGGATCATCTGGCCGACCCGGGCGTCGATCCGGGCATACAGCTCGTCGCGCGGGCGCTCCAGGTCCAAGGCCAGGATGCGGTAGGGCGGCGGCGTGCGCTGTTGCAGCTCGCTGATTCGCCTGCCGGTGACCTCCCACACCTCCAGCGCCCTGATCACCCGGCGCAGGTTGCTTGGGTCGATCGACTGGGCGGCGGCGGGGTCGATCTCCGCCAGCCGGCCATGCAGCCCCGCGTTGCCGATCCGCCCCGCCTCCTCCACCAGCCGGGCGCGCAGCTCGGGCTGCGGCGCGACCTCGGGGATGTTCCAGCCCTCCAGGATGGCCGCCAGGTACTGGCCGGTGCCGCCCGCCAGCAGCGGGAGCCGGCTGCGCCCCAGCGCCGCCCCGATCGCCGCGTAGGCCAGGGATTGGAAGCGGGCGAGCGAAAAATCCTCGTCCGGCGCGCAGAGGTCGATCAGGTGGTGGGGGACACGCCGCCGCTCCTCGGCGGTGGGCTTGGCGGTGCCGATGTCCATGCCCCGGTAGACGAGGCGCGAGTCGACGGAGATGATCTCGCCGCCGAGCCGTTCGGCCAGCTCCAGGGCGAGGGCGGTCTTGCCGACGGCGGTCGGGCCGGCGATGGCGACAATCAATGGCGGCTGTTGATCCATAGGCCGCCATGATAGGCGCGGCGCCGGCAGTGTCAAGCGGGGCGCCGCGATTTGGTGTAGAGTATTAGGCAGAGGCGTGCAGGACGCCGCGTTTGGGAGGTTCTATGTCAGACCCGCAGACCAATCTGCCAGATAACGAATCCCAGGACGGAGAGCTTGAGCGGCGCACTGGCGGCTTCAGCGGCCAGGCCGGCTACCAGAGCGAGTTCGCCGAGGGCGGCTACCGCGACGCCGAGACCGCCGAGTCCGGCCACCACGAGGACCGGGCCGGCTCGCGCGAGGACGGCTACGCCCCCGGCAAGCCGGGCGACGCGCTCAACGCCCAGCCGCCGCGCGACGACGTGGGCAGCGACGCCGCCAGCAACAACTACAACGAGGGCCGCGAAACCGACGAGGCCGGCAACACAGTGGTGGAGGACTAAAAGCGTGCAGCTGTATGACTCGTTGCGCCAGACCCTTGTGCCCATCCAGCCGGCTGACGGCGTGGTGCGGATGTACGTGTGCGGGATCACGCCCTACGACACGACGCATATGGGCCACGCCCGCGTCTACGTCGTGTTCGACGCGCTGCGCAGGGTCCTGGAGTTCCAGGGCTTCGAGGTGATCTATGTGCAGAACGTGACCGACATCGACGATGACATCCTGCGCAAAAGCGCCCAGCTGGGCCTGACTTGGGACGAGCTGGGCCGGCGCGAGACCGAGCGCTTCCTGAACGATATGAGCGCGCTGAATGTCCGCATGCCGTCCCACTACGTCAAGGCCACCGAGTCGATCCCGCAGATCGTCGAGGTGGTGAGCGGCCTGCTGGAGCGCGGCGTGGCCTATGAGCGCAACGGCAATGTCTATTTCGAGGTCCGCGCCGATCCGGGCTTCGGCGGACTGGCCCACGCCGGCTACGACGAGATGCTGGCGATCGCCAACGAGCGCGGCAACTATCCGGACGACGCCAACAAGCGCGACCCGCTGGATTTCGTGCTGTGGCAGGCCGCCAAGCCGGGCGAGCCGACCTGGGACAGCCCGTGGGGCGCCGGCCGGCCGGGCTGGCACATCGAATGCACGGCGATGGTCCTTCAGTACCTCGGGCCGCAGATCACGATCCACGGCGGCGGCGGCGATTTGCAGTTCCCCCACCACACCTGCGAGATCGCCCAGGCCGAGAATTTCACCGGCAAGGCGCCGCACGTCGAGGCCTGGACCCACATCGGCATGGTGCGCTACGAGGGCGAGAAGATGAGCAAGTCGCTCGGCAACCTGGTGCTGGTCAGCAAGACGCTGCCCAACTACTCCGCCGACGCGCTGCGGGTGGCGCTGCTCAAGTACCATTACCGGGCCGAGTACGACTACACCGACGCCGATCTGCCCTGGGCTGCGGGCGTGGTGGAGCGGCTGCGGGCCGGCGCCAGCAGCGCGGCCTCGGGGGCGCCCGGCGCCCACCAGAGCGCGGAGCAGCTGCGGGCCGAGGCTTTCGCGGCGCTGGACAATGATTTCGACACGCCGGAGTGCCTGCGGGTGCTGATCGCGATCGCTGAGGCCGCGCTCAACGGCGAGATCGACGATCCCGACCGCGCCAGCCAGACCCTGCGCGAGATCGGCGGCCTGCTGGGGCTGTCGGTGCTGGACTGGTAGCGGGATTGAGGCGGGCGGGGCGGCGCGATCTGCGCCGCCCCGCTGCGGTTTAAGGGGCCAGGGTCGTCGAGCGGGTGACGCCCAGCTCCTGCTCCAGGCCCTTGAGCACGGTCATGATGTGGCGGCGGCCGGCGCCCATGTCGGTCTTGGCCCGCTCGGAGCTGGCCTGGAGATCGACGCGGGTCATCGGGCCTTCGTCGATCATCGCCACCCGCAGCTCATCGGTGTAGATGCCGAACAGCACCGGAATTTTGATGAACAGCGTTCCGGCCGAGGCAGACTCGGAGACAATCTCCCAGCCCTCGTCGCGGGCCAGCTTGAGGGCCGTCGGGTAGACCTGGTCGCGGGGGAGCGGGAAGCGCGGCGTGGCCAGCTCGGGATAGAACGGCGTGTCGTTGGTGCTCCAGGCCGATTGCGAGAAGGCGCTGCGCATCTTGGCCGGGAACTGATCGACCAGCTGGTAGGGCGCGGCGATCATCGCCAGGCAGAGAAAGACGAAGACGACGCGCTTGACGGGGAACCCGCTGTACTGCGGGCGGTTGAAGATCCAGCGGACGAGCGAGATGATGGTCAGCAAGCCGAGGATGGCGGCGACCACCACGAAAAATTCCCAGGGAAAAAGATCTTTGTCAAAGGCCATGCATCCCTCCTTGGCAGCATCTGCGGCTGTGGTGGGACATGGTAGCAGAAAATCGTCAGGCCCGTGGCACCGTTTGATGGGCGATCGTAGCCGGCCGCAGGGAGCGCTCCAGCACCTCCAGCGAGCGCTCGGGATCGCAGTCGCTGCCGCAGGTGAAGCAGTCCCAGAAGGCCAATCCGGCCTCGGGATAGGTGTGGAGCGAGGCGTGGCTTTCGGCGAGCAGGGCCAGCGCCGTCACGCCCTGGGGCGAGAAGCGGTGGGCGATGATCTGGAGCACCGTGGCGCCGGTGGCGGCGGCCGCCTGCGCGACCACCGCCCGCAACGATTGCTCGTCGTCGAGGAGGGCCGGCGGGCAGCCGCTGAGCGTCACCAGGAGATGGCGGCCGGCCGGCTCGTGGGCGCTCACCGCCGAGCCTCCCACTGCCAGCGCGGCGCGCCATCGACGCCGTCGGCGTTCCAGGCGTTGAACCAGTCGTCCATCAGCGCGCCGAGCACGGCCTTGAAGACCGCCGTGGCCTCGGCGAGGTGGGGCGCCCCGCCGGCGACCTGCCAGGCGAGCTGGACGAACGCGCCCATGTCGGCGATGTCGGTCGGAGTCAGCCCCTCGCGGTTGCCGTTCTCCCACCAGTCGCGCAGGATCGAGTCAAGCACGGTCTGGACGGCCAGGTTGCGGATGCCGAGCGGCGCCTGGGGCGGCAGGGCCTGGGCCGCGCCGTTGGCGGTCCGCACATGCTGGGTGAGCAGCACGACCGTCGCCGCCGGGAGCCGGCCGTAGTCCGATCGCCGCATGACCTCCTGGCCTTGGCGGGCTGCCACAGCGGCGGCTGCGACGGCGGCCATGCCGCCCGCGCCCGCCATGCGGGCCTTGGGCGAGGCGTTGAGCATCCAGGCGCCGAAGCCGCCGATCGCCAGCCACGTTACGAGGTAGATTGGCAGGCTCATCGGGATAGCCCGGGAGGCGAACATCACGATGAAATAGAGCGCCCACCAGCCGACGATGATCCCGCAGGGCTGGGGCGCCGCCCACAGCCGCTTGAGGAACGGGTAGGCCAGCAGGCCGAGCAGCAGGCAGACGATGAACATCACGCCTAACGGCGGGCCGTTTTGCAAGATGCGCCCGTCGCCGCCGGCGATCAGGGTTGAGATCCAGAGCGCGACATAACTCAACACCGCGCCCAGCCCGCCCAGCGCCAGGGCGTTCACCAGCCAGCGCTGGGTCGGCGATGATTGTGCGGTCGAGAGCATAGCTTTAGGTCGCAATCGCCATAATCACAATGGCGGCCAGAGAGATCGTGACAGCGCCCATGGCGATGCCGGCGGCGACGTTGCCTTTTTTGATCTCTTCGCGATAGTCAATCGGATCGAGGAAATCGTACAGCCGGGAGCCGCCGTAGAACACCAGCACCCCGACGATCGTCCAGCCAACCGAAGCCGCCAGGCGGCCCAGCAAATCAACCCAATTCACATCCATAGCACCTCCTACGAGAACGCGACAACGCTTAGTACGGACCGGGCGGGCCGGGATCGCCCGGCGCGTTCCAGTTTGCAAGCCAATCTTCCATCAGGCCGGACAGCACGGCGCGGAACACCGGCGCGCCCTGGCCTTCGAGATCCGTCCCCGCCAGCGCGGCGGCCAGCTGCACGAAGGAGCGCAGGTCGGCCACGTCGTCCGGCAGCAGCCCCGAGGTGTTTTCATTCTCGCGCCAGTCGCGCAGCACGATGCCGAGGACAATCTCGGCGGCGGCGGCGCGGGTCACCGGCCCGGCGTTGGCCGGCAGGGCGCTGACCACCTGGGTCGTGACGGCCTGGGCCAGCCCGGCCACCAGCTGCGCGGTGGGCGGCGGGATGCGCCCGAAGCGCGGAACACCCGACTGAGACATTGAATCCTCCTGTTCCAGGCCCTAGCCGCGCCAGGGCATCTCATTGACCGCCCGCACAATCACGTCGGCCAACCGGTCCGGCCAGTAGAAATCGTGGGCGCCGACGAAGCGGACCGGCGTCCCGCCGAACTGGCGCTTGAAGCGCGAGAATCCCGCGTATTGATGATTGGGGTCGCCATGCGGCTCGAAGCCGTAGAAATCGTAGGTCGCGCAGCCGGCGGCGCGGGCGAGCTGGATGGCCCGCCACTGCACGGCGTAGCCGGCCATGACCTCGCGCCGGGCGCTGGCCACGCCGCCGTACAGATAGACCGCCCGCTCGCCGTAGGTCAGCAGCAGCATGCCGGCCAGCGGCTCGCCCTCGAACTCCGCAAGCAGGATGCGGGCCTGGCCGGCGGGGGCGAAGCAGCGCAGCAGATCGTCGAAGTGGTCGATCGGCTCGACGAAAAACTCGTCGCGCTGGCCGGCCTCGTCCAGCAGCTGGTAGAGCGCGTGGATGTCCGCCGGGTCGATCGACTCGCGGACGGTGACGCCGTGCCGGGCAGCCAGGCGGATGTTGTAGCGGCCCTTGGGTTTCATCTGGGCCAGGATCGCCTCCTCGGGCGGGGCGATGTCCAGATACAGCGTTTCCAGCGCCAGCATGTCGGCGGGCGAGCGGCCCCAGTCGCGCAGGCTGGCGGGCTCCGGCGGCGAGACGCGCGGCTCGATCCGCAGGCCGATCGCGCCGAACTCGGCGGCGGCGGCTTCGGCGGCG
>DASWWB010001148.1:0-2401 GCA_036406115.1 Herpetosiphonaceae bacterium | reverse complement strand
CGCTGCGGCGGCGGGCGCCGGGCCGGCTAGCGGACCGCGAGGCGCAGGATGTTGGACGCCAACTCGCCCTGCCAGGCTTCGCCGTCGCCGGGCCGGGCCTGGTTCTGGTAGCGGGCCTCGACCGCGTACTCGCCGGGCTGGCCCAGATCGAAGAACTCCGCCAGATCGTAGTCGCGGGTGATGCTCTGCTGGGGCTCCAGCAGGCCGAAATCCTTGTCGCCGGGCTCGCCGATCCTGACGCGGACCTGGAAGTCGCGCTGGTTGCCGGCGCTGTCGCGGACCAGGAAGGCGACATCGCGGAACGGCAGCGGGGCGAAGGCGGCGTTGAGCGCCAGGCGTTGGTTGACGACGACGGGCTGATCCGAATCATTGAGGAGCCGGACCGTGACCGTGACCGGGTCGCCGGCGGCGTATGCAAGCTCACGGGTTTCCAGCGAAAACCGAAGCGATGGTGCCATAGGTGTCTCCTTGGGCCGGGCGGGGCTTTCCGGCCCCCCGCAGCCTCCCAGCGCCAGCAGCAGGCAGGCGCCGGCGATGATAGCGGCAACGCGATGGAACGGCATCAAGTGTTGGTTTGGCCGGGGGGCAGCGTGTAGTCGCCGCCGTCGACGCGCTTCTGGTTGTCGGCGCTGAGCTGATCGTAGTAGCTCTTGCGGCGGCTTTTCAGATCGTTGACCTGGGCCTCGGTCAGGCCGTTCTTGGCGGCGTTCTGGATTTCCAGGTCGTAGGCTTCGACCTCGTTGATCGCCGTGCCCTCGGGGCCGGTGTACCAGCGATCCTTGGCCTGCTCGGCATGGCGCAGCTCATGTTCGATCGTCGAGGCCAGCCAGCCGGGCGAGGCGAAGGCGTCGTTGCCCAGCTTGATGGAGGTGTCTTTGCTCGTCGCACCCTCGCCGGCGGTGCCGGCGTTGTAGACAATGCTTTTGGCGGCGGAGGTGTCGATGTTGTAGTACTTGCTGGCCAGGGCGATGGCTTCGTCGTGCTTGCCTTCGCTGATCGCCTTGCTGATCTCGGCGTTTTGCTTGTCGCGGGTGTCCTTGGCCTGCTGGAGGGCCTTGATCACCCGGTCGACAGCGCCGCGCACCGCATCGCCGAGGCGATCGAACAGGCCGCCCTCCTTGGCTTTGGTGAGCGACTCCAGTCCGCCGCTGAACAGGCTGGCGGCCTCCTCCTCGGCTACTGCGATGATCCCGGAGACCTGCAAGGTGACGCCGCGCGCGTCGTCCATCGCCTCTTGCAGGCGGGCCAGCGCTGGAAACAGATCGGCGCTCATCTCATTGAAGAACGCCACCGCCGCGTCGCCTTGCCAGCCGCCGCGCTCCAGCGGGCCGAGCGCGGCGCGCACCCGCTGCTGCAGCTCGCCCGCCTGCTCGGACTGCCGACCGAAACGACCCGCCAACTCCTCCAATGCGTCATACTGGGCTTCGACAATCGGTGCCGCCATTCGCTGCTCCTCTTGCGGCGGGCGCGCTGCTATCCGACTGTTGGCACAGTCCAGCCCGCCGCCATGCTAGGTCATGCCATCCCTTGCGCCGGATGGCCGGCCCATCGTAGCACCGGGGCGGCGGGGTGTCTATGACTGGCGGCTGGCGGATTAGGGGAGATTTGAGCGGTGCATGCACTGGTTGGTGGCGGGGGCAGCGCAAGGAGGGACGCTGCCCCGATGGCTGGCGAATGGAGCGGAGGCGGGGCGGCCTAGGCCACCGGCGGGCCGAGCAGGGAGCCGGCTTCGGCGAGCAGCGCCTGGGAGAGCGTGAGCGTGCGCTCGAGATCGAGCTGAGCGTCGATCAGCTCGTCGAGGCTGGCGGCGCCGGCGAGCATGTCGGCGCGGATGCCGTCGGCCAGCTCGTCGCAGCGGCGCTCCAGGGCGCGGGCGGTGTCGTAGAACAACGTGGCGAGGGTGTGTTCGGCGCGGGTCATGGCAAGCTCCATTCGTTGGGCGGGCGCGGTCTCGGCGCCCTCGGCGGGCGTCAGGCCCAGGGCCAGGGCCAGCCGCCGCCCGAGCTGGGCGACAATGAAGCTGTCCCGGCGGTGTTGGTCGGCCAGCCCGAGCGCCGGCCCCTCGGCGCCGGTCCAGGCGGCGTCGAGCAGGCAAAATTCATCAGCCAGCCAGCGGTCAAGCTGGTCGATCACAAGGCGGGAGGCCGTCGTCATGGTGGGTGTTCCTCGGTCCAGGCTATGGCCCTAGGATAGCGGGAGGACATTACGGGGCAGCTAACGCGGACATTAGGGGCCAGGGATCAGGGATCAGGGGCCGCTGCGAAGATGGATGGGGCCGCTCGAAGCGCTCGACGCCCTGTCGTCCGGCCTGATCCCTGATCCCTGGCCCCTTGCATAATCGGCTACAATCCGCTGGACTCATCTTGCAGCGACGAAGGAGCGGTATGGGCCTGAAATCCGT
>DASWWB010001147.1:0-6889 GCA_036406115.1 Herpetosiphonaceae bacterium | reverse complement strand
GGGAGGCGGCGCGGCGCCCGGGGCGTCAGCGGTAGCGGGTGCGGATGCGGCCGCGGGTCAGGTCGTAGGGCGAAAGCTCGACCACCACCCGGTCGCCTTTGATCACGCGGATGTTGTTGAGGCGCATCTTGCCCGAAACGTGGGCCAGCACCTGGTGGCCGTTGTCGAGGTTGACCAGGAAGGCGGCATTGGGCAGCAGCTCGGCGACAGTCCCGTCGACTTCAATCGCGTCTTTCTTCGGTTTAGGCATGGAATCCTTTCAATCGTAGATGGTCATAGCGAAACTAGCGTCTAAAATCCGATCGTCCAACAAAAAAGCCGGGCGTGGGCAGCGCCTGCGGCTGGTAAATGGGCGCGCATCAGCCGCGGCTGCCACGCAGGGTCAGGGATGATTCAGAGTAGCACTGGATGGCGGAAGCTGTCAAGCCGGGGCGCGGGGAGGCGCCTGGCCCCGCCCGCGCCCCGGCCCTCGGCTACTCGCGCTCGCGTTTGCGGCGGGCGCGCTCGGCGCGGCGGCGCTTTTCGCTGCGCTCGACGCTCTTGGGCTTGAACTCCATCTTTTCGCGGTAGGTTTTGGTAATGCGCTCGGCGACCACCTGTTTGTTAAAGCGGCGGATGAGCTGCTCGATCGACTCCCCTTCGCGGCGTTCAGTCTTCATACGTGGCGCGCTGCTGGCCGGCAGATTGTCCGGCGGGCGCGCTCCCTCCTTTCAGATGCGTCAGTTGGCGCTCAATAATGTGTCCCGTTAAAAGTATAACCAACTTTATGTCGAGCGCCAGTGCCTACGTCAACCTACGGCGGAAGCGGCGGTGCGGATGGTCATGGGATACGGGCCAGCTTCTGCTCCAGCACGCTGTCGCGCTGGGCGTTGCCGGTCAGCGCCTGGGCTTGCTGGAAGGCGGCGCGGGCGTCGCCGGGCTCGCGCAGCAGCATGTAGATATCGCCTTTCGTCTCCAGGGCGACGCTATGCGGCTCCGGGCTCTGGTTGAGGCTGATCGCGATCGCCTGCTCGACATCGGCCAGGCCCAGCTTCAGCGCCTGGGTGTCGGGGGCCTCGGGATTGGCCTGGAGCACCTGGGTGCGGGCGCGGTCGTGGAGAGCCGCCGCCTGCTCGGCCGGCGAGCCGGCCTCGGCCACCGCCTCGTCGAAGGCGCTGTTGGCCTCGCCCCAGTTGTGCTCCTGGGCCGCCACGATGCCAAGCTCCAGCGCCGAGGACTGATTGATCCACGAGTCGTCAGCCAGCTTGGCGACCGCCACCTGATCCGCCAGCTCGGCGGCGAAATCGCCCTGCTTCCAGTGGGCGTAGGCGCGGGATTTGTAGAACGACTGCAGCAGCGGCGTCAGCACCAGCCAGACGCCGAACGACAGCACCGCCAGATGGGCCACGGCGCGCAGCGGGATGAAGCGGCGCAGATTGGTCTGCTTGGAGATGAGGGTGAACGCGGCCTCCGTCACCAGCACCAGGCCCGTCAGCACCAAGGTGACGCTCAGGGTCGGGATGCGGACAATCTTGCCGCCGGTCGCCAGGGTCAGGGTTGTCAGCAGCAGGCCGCCGATGCCGATCACCCAGGGCAGCCGGTCGTTGAGGATGAAATCGCGGCGCAGGCGCAGCGGCGAGATCACGCCCCAGAACACCATCGGGATAATCACCAAAATCCCGCTGTAGGCCACCTGCTGCAACAGCGCAAAGAGGTTGGCCGGCATTGCGGTGACGACGCTTTCGAACAGCCCGTTCGCCACCAGGATCATAAAGAACAGCAGCAGCAGGCCCGCGCCCAGCACGAAGCCGCTGACCGAGCGCAGCAGGCTCAGACTCTGGTCGACCATCCGCGCCTGGGCGCCGGCGGCGGCGATCCGCTCGCGGACCAGCAGGCAGAGGCCGTTGTACCAGCTCAGCACGCCGTCCATGCGGATGATCGGCGGCTCGCCGGCGTCGAGGAAGGTGCGCGAGAAGACCGAGAGCGGCCGGCGCCAGATCATCCGATCGGCGGTGACATACTCCTTAACCTCGGCGAAGGCCACCCGGCCGCACTCCTCGCCTTTGCTGTCGAACTGCACGATATGATCGGGCTCGACCACGATAACGTCGGGCTGATTCTCCTCAAGCTGGCGCAGCGGCATGCGCCAGAGCACCAGCAGGCCGGTCAGCGAGTAGGCGATGCCGACCAGCACCAGAATGATCAGCGGCGTGATCAGCAGCCGCCCGACTGGGAAGACATAGTCGGTGGCCGAGGGCAGCAGCATCAGGTTGCCGGCGTCGACAGTCACGCTGGCCGGCGGCTTGGTCAGCGGCGTGATCGCCGAGGCCAGCAGCAGCAGCAGCGGCAGCACCGTGGCCTGGATCACCTGGAGGATGGGCAAGAGGAAGCGCGGCATGCGGCCGACGAAGCGCTGGACCGGCTCGTTGCTGAGCAGGGCGTCGACCGCCGCGTGGTGCTGGGCGGCCTGGCGGCGCCACAGCCGCAGCTCGTACAGAGTGCGCTCGCGGCTGAGCATGGAGCCGATCTGGCGCGAGCGCTCCAGGGCCTCGGTGAAGGTCGCCAGCGAGGCCTCGGGCTGGCCGGTCTCCAGCTGGACGCGGCCGAGGATATTGAGCGCCCGGGTCTCCCAGCGGCCGTCGTCGAGCGAGCGGAAGACCGCCAGGGCGCGCTCGGCCTCGGTGCGGGCGGCCTCGGGCTGGCCGTCGGCGAGCAGCGCGCGGGCCATGGTCAGCTGGGCGCGGGCCTTGCGATAGATGTTCTGGGCGAACGGCCGCTCGAACAGCGACCAGGCCCTGGCGACCGACGGCTTGATCTGGCCGAACAGCACATCGATCTCGATCAGGCGCATCTCGCAGCGGGCGATGTTGTAGTCGTCCTTCTGGGTCTTGAAGATCTCATAGGCGGCCTCGACTTGCTCGCGCGAGGCGCGGAAAATCCGGGCCAGCAGCCAGTTGCGGTAGCGCATCAGGATCTGAGGCGTGGGCACGGCGGCGCCCAGGCGGCGCAGCAGCGTCACCAGGATCATCATCGGGATCAGGGCCACCGATTCGCCGATCCGCCGCAGCAGGCGCAGCAAGGGGTGGGGCGTGGGCGGCAGGATGTACCAGCCGCCGGCGCTGACCGCGATCTCGTTGTAGGCGTCGGCCAGGCCGATGTGGGCGGCGGCCTTAAGGTCGGCGTCCAGCTTGGGCATTTCGAGCGCGTCGTGGTAGGCATGGATGGCGGTGGACATCGCGCCGGTCTCGACCAGCACGTCGCCCAGGCTGATCGCCGCCTTGGCCTGCAGCTCGGGCTCCAGGTTGGGCCGCTTGAGCAGGCGGCGGTAGCCCTCGATCGACGACTGGAGCTTGACCGCCATGTGATCGACTTCGGCCCGGTAGTAGAGCAGCCAGTCGCGGATCTGCGGCGCCAGCAGGTCGGCCTGCTCCTCGGCGGCCACCAGCAGCGCCTCGGCGTCGGCCAGGCGGAACGAGCGCTCGGCCTTTTCGATCAGCTCGCGGTAGCGCAGCAGCGAGCGCTCGATCCGGGCCTCAAGCGTGCTGGCGAGCAGCAGGCGCGGCCCGACCGAAATCTCGGGCGGGGCGGTCTCGCTGGCGAGGGTCGAGGAGGCCAGCAGCAGATCGTAGATCGCCACCTCGCGGACCCACATCGCCCTGCTGGCCTCGTCGCTGCCGCCCATCTTGCGCTCGAAGTAGCGGTACAGGCGCTTCTGCACCTCGCGCAGCTCATCGGGGCGCTGGCGCCACTCGCTGAGCAGCAGGGTCCGCACATCCTCGCTGTAGGTGTAGCGGCCGTCGCCGACGCTGCGCACGAAGCTGTACTCGGAGAGCTGCTCCAGGATCGTCTCGTTGTTGCCGTCCTCGCGGTCGCGGATCACGCCCATGATCGGCGCGTCGATCCAGCGCGGGATGGCGCAGCGCCGCAGCACCTCGGCCTTGCCCGGCGGCACGCTGCCGAGGATCTGCTGGAGCACGACCTGGAGGCCGTTTTCGACCGCCGGCAGGACCGCCTCGCCGCACGCAGGGCAGAACAGGCTGCTGGTGCGCAGCTCGTACTGGCAGTTGGGGCAGGCGCGAACGTCAGAGCCAGTCATTCTGTCCCTCCTTTGCCTGGGCGTTGCGCAGATTCTCCGCCATCATCGCCAGCAGCGAGGGCTGGCCGGTGCTGGCCTGGAACAGGGCCGTCACGACGTTTTGATCGATGTTTTGCAGCCCGCAGCGCTGGATCAGATACTCGCTGACGTGCTCGGCCTTGAGCGGGTCGAGGCCGGTCCTGGCGACAATCCCATCCCACAGCGAGTCCAGCTTGGGCGCGCTGCGGCCGGCGGTCACGACGATGACATTGGTCAGCTTGCCCTCGCGCATCCGCGGCAGCAGCTGGGTCAGCAGCCAGTTCTCGGCCTCGCCGCTCGCTTTGTCGTAGGTGTCGAAGAAAAAGCAGACCGGCGAGAGCGCCGTCAGCGAGTCCAGGCACTCGAAGAAGCTGGTGGTGAGCCGGTCCTGGATGGCCTGGCGGATCACGGCGCTGTCGGCGTTGATCACGAACGAGTTGTCTTTGATGATCGTGCCGGCCTCCACCGTGACATTGCTGTCGGCGATCGTCGAGTTCTGGGCCAGGTTGACCACCGCGTTGGAGGCGGCCGAGGTTTCCAGGCGGATGGTCGGCTGGGTGACTTCGTTGATCGTCTGGGTGAAGGCGTTGAAGGGCCCGGCGCCGAAGCTGTCGCGGGCGCGCCGCAGCACAGCCAGGAAATCGTAGACCACGCCGTCGGCGAAGTCGATGATCACATGCGGCAGCGAGCGCTTGACGCACTCGGCCCGCATGTACTCGACCGTCCACGATTTGCCGAAGCCGCCGGGCGCCTCGATCAGCATCACGCGCTTGGGCGTGCCGCCCTCGACAATCTTGACAAAGCCGGCGGTCTGTTTCTCGCGATTGACAAACAGGTTCTGGAGAGTAAGCATGGCTGATTATTCCACCACAAAACGGCGATCCCAGCCGGCCCTACGGCGCTAGATCACATTGCGCTCGGCGTGCAGCGCGCCGCCGGCGAAACGCTCGATCCGCAGCTCGTCGATCTCGATCGAATGCGCCCGCCCGTCCAGGATCTCCTCGGCGATCAGCAGCCCGGTGGCCGGGGCGTGCATCACGCCATGGCCGCTGAAACCGGCGGCGTTGACCCAGTTCGGCAGGCTCGGCATGCGCCCCAGCACCGGCAGGTGGTCCGGCGTGATCTCGTAGGAGCCGGCCCAGGACTGGCGCTCGGACAAGCCGGCCCGCTCCAGGATCGGGAAGCGGTGCAGCATGGCCTCCAGCACATTGTCGAGCCAGTCCCAATCCACCGTAATCTGATGGGATGAGGGCTCGTCGAGGCGGCTCATGCCGAGCAACAGGTTCTCGTGCTCCTTGCGGATGTAGGCGCCGGAGCCGACATCGATCGTCAGCGGCATCTCGCGCGGAATGGCCGGGAAGGGCTCGGTGACGTAGATGTTGCGGCGGAAGGGCCTGACCGGCACCTGCAGCCCGGCCAGCGCCGCCACCTCGCCGGCGTAGGGCCCGGCAGCGTTGACCACGTACTCGCAGCGGATCGGCCCGTCGGGCGTCTGGACCGCCGTGACCCGGTCGTCCTCGATCGTGAAACCGGTGGCCGGCGTGCTGCGCAAGATGCCGGCGCCGAGCTGGCGGGCGCGGCTGAGGTAGCCCATCGCGATGCCGTGCGGATCGACGAAGCCGTCCTCGGCGCAGAAGGCGGCGCCGACCAGATCGGCGGTGTTCAGCTCCGGCACATGGCGCGCCGCCTCGGCCGGCGTCAGGGTCTCGACCGGCACGCCCAGCGAGCGCTGGAGCGCGACCACGTCCTGGTACGAGGCCCACTGCGCGGCGTCGTTGAACAGGAACAGATAGCCGTACTGGTGGAACTCGGCGTGGCCGCCGACCTCCTCGGTGAAATGCTTGAAGCGCTCCAGGCTGTACTGCGAGAGCAGGATATTCGTGCGCGACGAGAACTGATGGCGGACGCCGGCGGCCGAGCGGGCCGTCGAGCCGCTGACTTCGGCCGGCTCTTTCTCTAAAATCAGCACGTCGGTGCAGCCGCGGGTGGCCAGATGATAGGCGATCGAGCCCCCCACGATGCCGGCACCGACAATCACCACGCGAGCGTTGTCGGGCATTTGGGAATCTCCTTTGATTCGGTGTGGCGCCATTGTACCGCACAACAGGTTCAGCAGAAACAGCGATTTGGCGGCGGGCCGCATCCGACGTGGCACACCGTTTGCTATTAGGGCATCAGACCAAACGAGCAGGCTCTGCCAGCTCGATCGAACAACCAGGGGAAGGCCCCTTAGCCAAGGAGTGAAGATTATGACCACCACTGTTGTTGGCGTTTTCAATTCGGAGTCCGCCGCCCAGGCCGCCGTCAACCAGCTGCGCGATGCTGGCGTCGCGCAGGATAACATCTCCGTCATCGCCCGCCCGAGCGGCGAGATTGTCAACGAGCAGGGCGAGGTCATCAGCGTTGACGAAGGCCACATGACCGCCGGCGAAGGCCTGACGGTCGGCGCCGTCTGGGGCGGCCTGGTCGGCCTGGCGGCCCTGGCGCTGCCCGGCGTCGGCCCGCTGGTGACGAGCAACATCTTCACCGCCGCCCTGACCGGCGCGGTGGCCGGCGCCGCCACCGGCGGCATCGCCGGCGCGCTGATCGACGCCGCCAGCGTCCCCGAGGAGCACGCCCGGGTCTACGAGGATCGCGTCCGCAGCGGCGGCACCCTGGTCAGCGCCCAGGTCGACGACAGCCTGGCCGCCCGGGCCCGCGACATTCTCCAGACCGCCGGCTCCGAGCAGTTCAACTGGGACGACCCGAGCACCTTCGCGGCCCGCGCGGACCGCGACATGAATCGCCTTGACGAGG
>DASWWB010001146.1:0-3438 GCA_036406115.1 Herpetosiphonaceae bacterium | reverse complement strand
CGTGACCGCCTTCTGCTCGGTGATCGGCGGCGGATTGGTCACCAGGTCGCTGAGGGTTTCGGCGAACTGGCGGCCGGATTGGAGGATCTGATCGCTGAGATCGGAGCGGGATTGGGCCAGCTCCAGCAGCGCGGCGGTCGACTGGCGCTCCAGGGCCTGGCTGCTCGAAGAAATCGCTTGATCGCGGACGCGCAGCAACCCTGCGGCGGTGCCCAGCGTGTTGACCACCGTAATGGTGAGAATGCCGACCAGCAAAAGAGTCAGCAGGCGGGTTCGCAGGTTCTGGCGCATGGCAACGTGTCCTTCGTCGCAAGACGGGAATGGTGGGCGGTCTGCTGTATCTATTATAGGGCCATTTTATTAAGGCGTTTGCAACCAGATGTTATGGGTTCAGCTATCGGCGGTAAAACAAAAAGGCTAGTGTTGTTACACACTAGCCTTTCGTATCGTGGTGAGCCGGGTGGGACTCGAACCCACAACCAACTGATTAAGAGTCAGTTGCTCTGCCAATTGAGCTACCAGCCCCCGACACCGATGATTATAGGGCATGTCGCGGTTTCTGTCAATTTCCGGCCGGGCGGGCTTGCGGGGGGATGCTAGAATGCCGGCCAAGAGCGAGCCGATCAATCTGAAAGGAGCAGCCATGGGAGCGATGCAACGGATGATCCTGCGCCTGATGCCGAAAAAATGGGCGGAGGAGGCGGAGGCCGAGTCCCGCCAGTGGATGATGCGCTGCGGATGCGGCGCCCAGATCTCGGTCTGGGACGCGGGGGGCGTGCGCTGGAAAGGCGGCGGCAAGCCGCGCGCGCTGTACCCCTGCAAAAGCTGCGGCAAAAACACCTGGCACGACGTGGTGAAAGCCGGCGCGTCCTAAGCGCGGAGGGCGGCGCCGCCCGGCCAACGCGGGCGGCGCCATGCGGGCGGCTAGGCCTCGTGGGCGCCGCTGGGGGCCATGATGTTGTAGCCCTTGTCGACGAACACCGTCGTGCCGGTGATACCGCTGGCCAGCGGGCTGCACAGGAAGGCCGCGACCGCCGCGACCTCGGCGGCCTGGAGCACCTCGGGCAGCGGCGAGTTGGCCACCGAGAGATCGATCATCTGGTTGATCGTGCCGATCGCCGTCGCCGCCCGCGAGGCCAGCGGCCCGGCCGAGATGCAGTTGACGCGGAGGCCGTAGCGCGTGCCGGCCTCGAAGGCCAAGACCTGGGTGTCGCTCTCCAGCGCCGCCTTGGCCGACGACATGCCGCCGCCGTAGCCGGGCACCACCCGCCTGCCGGCCAGGTAGGAGAGCGACAGGAACGCGCCGCCCGGGCGCATCAGCGGGGCGAAC
This sequence comes from Herpetosiphonaceae bacterium, assembly GCA_036406115.1. Lineage (GTDB taxonomy): Bacteria > Chloroflexota > Chloroflexia > Chloroflexales > Herpetosiphonaceae > DASWWB01. The sequence goes on along the minus strand of DASWWB010001146.1, from coordinate 2,108 downwards.
TCGCGCAGCAGCCCGATCAGCGAGTAGGAGCTGGCGCTCAGGGCCGCCAGATAGCCCTGGCGGCTGGTCTCCATCAGCGGATTCTTGACCTCCGGCGAGTTGGCGACCGAGTGGATCACAATGTCGAAGGGCTGAGGGCCGAAATCGGCGACCGCCTGCTCGCGCACGCCGCGCAGGGTGTAGTCGCCCAGGCCCTGGTAGCGCTTGTTGGCCTGGATGTCGGCGGGCACGTCCTCCAGGGTGTCGTAGGCCACGTCCAGCGGGTAGATCCGCTCGAACTCCAGCAGGCCGCCGTCGGCCAGGCGGCGTGCCTCGTCGATCTTGCCGCTGCTGATGAGCTTCCGGAAGATGTTCAGGGCCGGCGGCCAGGTGCCGGCGCTGACCGTCGCCCCCGCCTCCGCCAGGGCCTTGGCGATGGCAAAGCCATAGCCCCGCTCGTCAGCCACCCCGGCGACAAAGGCCCGGCGGCCAGTCAGATCGATCTTAATCATCGCAACGCTCCTCGCAAAAACCCAATGCGCGGCTGACGCCTTTCGCTGCCGGCGCTTGTTGACCGGCGCCGCCCATCATACACTATCGACGGGGCCGCCCATGTGACGGGCAATAAAAAACGGCCGCCGGATGCCGGCAGGCCGCAGGGAGATTGATGGCGCGGGCGGCGGGGCTCGAACCCACGACCGTCGGTTTAGAAGACCGATGCTCTATCCTACTGAGCTACGCCCGCGCGACGTGCCGTCATCTTAGCGCAGCATGCCGGGGGCGTCAAGAAAGGGAGGCGCGATGCGCGACTATCTGACTCCGCTCGATCTGGCCGGCGCTAGGCTGGTCGCCACGCTTGCGGACGGGCGCGGCGCGGCGCGCGGCGTGGCATGGCACCCGTCCGGGCGCTGGCTGGCGAGCTGCGGCAAAGACGGCAGGGCGCTGCTCTGGGACGCGGCAACACCCGCAAGCGGGTACCCGGCGCTGGCGCGCACCATCGCCCGCCGCCCCGGCCGAATCAACGCGCTGGCCTGGAGCCCGGACGGCGCCGCGCTGGCGTTCGGCGACAGCGGCGGGCTCGTCACCCTGGCGGAGGGCGGCGATTGGGCGCCAGGCAGGACGCTCCCCGGCCCCGGCGGCTGGATCACCAGCCTGGCCTGGAGCCCGGACGGGCGGCTGGCGGTCGCCGGCAGCAAAGGCGCGCTGGGTATCTGGGACGGCGGCGCCAGGCTGGCGGCATGGCCCGCCCACGGCGCCAGCTGGATCACCCAGGTGGCATGGAGTCCGGACGGCGCGCTGCTCGCCTCGGCCTCCGACGACCAGACCGCCGCAATCTGGGACGGGGCGGGCGGGCGGCTCCAGGCCCTGCGCGGCCACGAGTGGTATGTCACCAGCCTGGCCTGGAGCCGCGACGGCGCCGAGCTGATCACCGGCAGCACCGACGAGACCATCCGCTGGTGGCGGGCCGGCGACGGCGCCGAGCTGCGGCGGGCCGGCCACCACCCCGACTGGGTGCGCAGCCTGGCGCTCCATCCGGCCGGCGGGTGCCTGGCAGCGGGATGCAAGGACGGGCGGCTCTGGCTCTGGAGCGCAGACGGCGCCCGGCAGCTCGGCGCGCTGCAAGCCCACGGCGACAGCATCCTCAGCCTGGCATGGAGCCGGGACGGCGCGCTGCTGGCCTCGGCCTCCGAAGACAGCGCGATCAAAATCTGGGCGCTGCCGGGCTTGTCCTGAGCGCGCAGCCCCGGGCAATCCGAACCCAATCGAGAGAGGAAACGACATGCTCATCTTCACCTTGGCAATCCTGGGCCTGCTGCTGGCGCTGGGCGTCTGCAATGTGTTCTTTCCCGCCGCCCTGCGGTACCTTTTCGAGCTGCGGAACCGGATCGAGGGCGGCGGCCCAGCCTATCAGCCCGAGGACCGGGCGCTCCAGCGCCGAGCCGGCGCGATGTTGATCCTGTGTTGCCTGGCTGCAATCCTTTTCGTGCTGAGCATCAATCAATAGGCGCGGCGGCTAGCGCGGCAGAGCAGCGCCGGGCTGAGGGCGGATCGGGCCGGCGGCGGTGGCGGCGTCGGCGATCCAGCCCAGGCGCTCCCAATCGCCGACGGGGGCGGCCAGCCACCAGCCG
>DASWWB010001145.1:0-6891 GCA_036406115.1 Herpetosiphonaceae bacterium | reverse complement strand
AGCGCCGGCCGCCGGCCGCGAAGTCCTCTTTGGCGTAGTCGATCACGTGGTCGGCGCCCAGCGACGCGACCAGCTCGACGTTGGCGCCGCTGCACACGCCTGTCACCTCGGCGCCGAAGTGTTTGGCGAGCTGGACCGCGTAGACGCCCACCGCGCCCGAGGCCCCGTTGATCAGCACCTGCTGGCCGGGCTGGATGCGCGCTTTGTCCCTGAGAAAGGTCAGCGCGGTCGGCGCCCCGTCGCAGATGGCGACGGCCGCTTCGTAGGACATCTGCGGAGATTTGCGCGTCAGCGGCTTGGTCGCGGGCAAGCGCAAATAGTCGGCATGGGCGCCGAATGTGTTGGGGCTCATGCCGAAGACCTCGTCGCCCGGCGCGAAGCTTGTCACCGCGCCGCCGACGGCTTCGACGCGCCCGGCGAACTCCACCCCCTGCGTCTGCAAACGCGGCTTGCTGAGGCCGTAGATTAGTTTGACGATGAATGGCTCGCCTTTGCGAAAGGCGCAATCGGACGGGCCGACCACCGCCGCATGGATCTTGATCAAGACCTCATGCTCGGCGGGGACGGGCTTCTCGGCCTGGCGCAGCTGAAGGACGTCCGGCGCGCCATAGGCGGTGCAGATAATCGCTCGCATCACGTGGTTCTCCTATGTTCGCGGCGGCGGGGCCGGCCCCTCGGGCCTGGGCGCTGCCGCCGCAGTTGCTGCGAGCATATCATCGCCGGCGCCGGCCGCGCAGCCCCGAAAGTGTTGTTTCGGCCGGATTCGCCCGGCTCCGTTAACGCAATGCTAGAGTTCTCCCGCCTCCGTTGACAAAGCGGAATACTCATTCCACAATACAACCGGAACAAATATTCCGGTTTGTTTACGGAAGAGGAACCAGACACATGAGCGAGCCACTGAACAACGAACAACGGACCGAGGGTTCGGATCTCCCGCTGCTGATCCTGGACGGCGCGGTGATTATGCCGCACACGGCGGTGGCGCTGCCGCTGGATAACGACCTCGGCCCCGCCGCCGAGGCAGCGCTGCAAGACAATCGCTTGGTGCTGCTGGTCGCCCGGCGCGCCGACGCCGATGATGACGCGCCGCTGGCGATGCAGCTGCACCGTGTCGGCGTGGTGGCGCGCATCGAGCAATCGGGCAAGCTGCCGCGTGGCAAGAAGGGCGTCCTGCTCCACGGCCTGGTGCGCGCCGAGGTCGGCGAGCTGGTCCAGGAGCAGCCCTACCCGCGGATGAGCTTCAACGAGCGCCCGGACCGCTTCGCCCGCACGCCGGAGCTGGAGGCGCTGGTCACCGAGACCCAGGCCGCGATCGACGCGGTGCTGGCCTTCCGCGAGCTGCCGCAGGATGTGCGCAACTATGTCCGCGGCCTGAACGATCCGGGCCAGCTGGCCGACAACACCGGCTACTCGCCCGACTACACCTTTGCCGAGCGCCAGGAGCTGCTTGAGACCTTCGATGTCGCCGAGCGGCTGCGCAAGGTCCGCGACGCCTATCGCAAGCAATACACGCTGCTCGAGGTCCAGTCCAAGCTCCAGCAGGAGGTCGAGGACAGCACCAACAAGCAGCAGCGCGAGTTCATCCTGCGCCAGCAGCTCCGGGCCATCCAGAAGGAGCTGGGCGAGGACGACAACGAGGTCGCCGAGCTTGACGATCTGCGCGACAAGCTGGCCGCCGCCGAGCTGCCCGAGGCCGCCCGCAAGGAGGCCGAGCGCGAGCTGAACCGGCTCGGGCGCATGAACACCGCCTCGCCGGAGTACCAGATGGTCCGCACCTACCTTGAGTGGATGGTCGAGCTGCCCTGGAGCAAGACGACCGGCGCCGAGATCGACGTGGCCCGCGCCCGCCAGGTGCTTGACGACGACCATCACGGCCTGGAGCCGATCAAAGAGCGCATCCTCGAGCATCTGGCGGTCAAGCAGCGCCGCCAAGCGCTGGGCATCGAGTCCGAGCGCTCGCGCGAGCCGATCCTGGTCTTTGTCGGCCCGCCCGGCGTGGGCAAGACCAGCCTGGGCCAGAGCATCGCCCGCGCGCTGGGCCGCAATTTCGTCCGCATGAGCCTGGGCGGTGTCCACGATGAGGCCGAGCTGCGCGGGTTCCGCCGCACCTACATCGGCTCCGCGCCCGGCCGAATCATCCAGGAGCTGCGCCGCGCCGGCAGCGCCGACCCAGTCATCCTGCTGGATGAGATCGACAAACTGGGCCGCGACTACCGGGGCGATCCGGCCGCCGCGCTGCTGGAGGTGCTGGATCCCGAGCAGAACAACACCTTCACCGATCACTATCTGAACGTGCCGTTCGACCTGAGCAAGGTGCTGTTCATCGCCACCGCCAACACCTTCGACACCATCCCCGGCCCGCTGCGCGACCGCATGGAGACGATCGAGCTGAGCGGCTACACCGAGGACGAGAAGGTGCGGATCGCCGCGAGCCACCTGCTGCCCAAGCAGCGCGTCGCCAACGGCCTCGCCGAGGACGACGTGCGCTTCGAGGAGCCGGCGCTGCGGGCGGTGATCGGCGGCTACACCCGCGAGGCCGGCGTGCGCAACCTGGAGCGCCAGATCGGCGGCGTGCTGCGCAAGGTCACCCGCCAGCTAGCCGAGCGGCCGGCGGAGGGGGCGGTGCAGGTCGATCCCGACTTCGTGCGGACGGCGCTGGGCAAGCCGCGCTTCTTCAACGAGGTCAAGGAGCGATTCAACCAGCCCGGCGTCAGCACCGGCCTGGTCTGGACGCCGGTCGGCGGCGATATTGTCTTCGTCGAGGCGGCGACGGTCGCTGGCAACAAGCAGCTGACGATCACCGGCCAGCTGGGCGATGTGATGCGCGAAAGCGCCGAGGCCGCCCTGACCTACGTCCGCTCGCGGGCCAAGGTCCTGGGGATCAGCCCGGAGTTCTTCGATAGCCACGCCATCCACATCCACGTGCCGGGCGGCGCGGTGCCCAAGGACGGCCCGTCGGCGGGCGTCACGATGGCGACGGCCCTGGCGTCGGCGGCGACCGGCCGGCTAGTCCACGAGGACGTGGCGATGACCGGCGAGATCACGCTGCGCGGCCGGGTGCTGCCGGTCGGCGGCGTCAAGGAGAAGGTGCTGGGCGCCCACCGCGCCGGCATCAAGACCGTGATCCTGCCCCGCCGGAACATGGATGATCTTGACGACCTGCCGCGCGATGTGCAGCAGGACATGACCTTCATCCCGGTCGACACGCTGGACGAGGTGCTGATCGCCGCGCTGAGCGAGCCGGCGCCGGCCCCCTGGGAGAGCCAGCCCGGGCTGTTCGAGGGCCGCTCGGCCACCCCGAGCATGCCGGTCTACGGCGTCTGAATCGGCTAAAACGCAGCGGGGCGGCGGGCATCGGGCCCGCCGCCCCGCTGATTCGTTTTAGGCGCTGAGCCGATTCGGGGCCGCGCCCGCCGCGTTGCTCAGGCCCGCGAGGCGGATGGGCAGGGCGGCGGCGACCTGCTCGACAGTGGCGCAGAGCAGCTTGAGCTCAAAGGGTTTGTCGAGGAAGGCGGCGTAGCTGCCGATGCGCGGGGGCAGGCTGCTTTCGGGGTTGCCGCTCATAAAGATGAACGCCACGTGCCGGTAGTCGAGATCGGCCTGGAGGATGCGGCAGAGCTGCGCGCCGGAAAGATAGGGCAGGGCGACATCGCAGATGACCAGCTCGGGACAGTCGCGGGTGATTGCGTAGAGCGCGGTCACGCCGTCGTCGGCGGTGCGGACGGCATGGCCGCGGGCGCGCAGGGCGAAGCTGATGAAGGTCGCGATGTCCCGGTTGTCGTCAACCACCAGAATCGAGGTCATGTCGTGCTCCAGCGCCGATGCTTCGATGAGTGAACGTGCGGCGATGCGAAGGGCGGGCGCCGCTGAGCGCCCGCCCGCGTGTCGATCCATGAGAATGGGTTAGGCTGCTGGCGTGTCGCCCTCGCTCGCCGGGGCGGCGTCGGCGGCTGCCGGCTCGTCGTCCGGCTTGGCCAGGCCGACCTTCTCCGCCACGTTCTCAGCCGCCTCGCTGACCGCGTGGGCGACATCCGAGGCTACTTCGCCAACCTTCTCGGCGGCGTCGCCGAGGAACTCGCCGGCTTTCTCCGCCAGATCCTTCGCGCCGTCCAGCACTTTGTCGAAAAACCCCTGCTCCTCCGCCGGCTGTTGCTGATCGCTCATGGGTTCAAACCTCCTACTGTTGGGTCTGATCGAGATCAATCATAGCAGGTTTGGCTTACCGTGGGAATGACGAAATCCGGCGACTGGTCAGACCAGTCACATGGCATGGTCGGTCGGCTCGCTGTCCGGCGGCGGCGTGTGCGCGCTGCGGTCGACGTATTCGCCGCCCTCGGGGTTGAGGCGCTCCGCCAGCGGATCCTCGCGGTTGATCTCGGCCCGCTCGGCCGCGGTGCCGCCGACGTCGTGCTGGACGCCGCCGGCCTCGCGCTCATCTTCCGCAAATCGCTCTGGTGTCATCTGGCATCCCTCCTTGGCCGCCTCCAAGGCAAGCGGCGTGCCGTGGCGGCGCGCCGGCGCGCGCTTTTTGGTATGATGCGCCCGGTCCGGCGTTGCGAGCGGCCGGCGCTACAAGGAGCAGGCTATGACCGAATTCCATCCGCCGATTGCCAAGCGCATCGAGCACCTGACCGATGTCCACGGCGAGACGATCGCCGATCCCTATTTCTGGCTCCGCGACCGCGACGACCCGGACACGCTAGCCTACATCGAAGCCGAGAACGCCTACACCCGCCAGGCGATGGCGCCCGCCGCCGCGCTGGAGGAGCGGATTTTCGCCGAGTTGCGCGGCCGGCTCAAGGAGACGGATCTCAGCGTCCCCGAGCGGATCGACGGCTACTGGTATTACTCGCGGATGGAGGAGGGCCGCCAGTATCCGATCTACTGCCGCAAGCAGGGCGGGCTGGAGGCCCCCGAGCAGGTGCTGCTCGATCTCAATCTCCTGGCGGAGGGCCAGCCGTTCTGCCGTCTCGGCGCCTACGAGCCTAGCCCCGACCACCGGCTGCTGGCCTTCTCGGTCGATTTCACTGGCAGCGAGGAGTACACGCTGCGGGTCAAGGATCTGGCGAGCGGCGAGCTGCTGCCCGACGAGGTGCCCGGCACCTATTATTCGCTGGAGTGGTCCAACGATTCGCAGTCGCTGTTCTATTCGGTGCTTGACGAGACGATGCGGCCGTCCGCGCTCAAGCGCCACGCGCTGGGGGCGCCGCCAGCCGACGACGAGCTGGTCTATTTCGAGCCGGACGAGCGGTTCCACCTCCACGCCTCCAAAACCCGCAGCCGGGCCTTTTTGCTGATTCACTTGGGGGCGATCGAGACCAGCGAGGTGCGCTACGCTCCCGCCGACCAGCCCGGCGCGGCGTTCCAGGTCATCCAGCCGCGCCGCGACGGCCACGACTACGGCGTCGAGCATCACGGCGATCGTTTCCTGATCACGACCAACGCCGGCGGCGCGACCGACTTCAAGCTGGTGGAGGCGCCGGTCGCCTCGCCCGGCGAGGAGCACTGGCGCGAGCTGATCCCCCACCGCCCCGGCGTGCTGCTGGACGGCGTCGATGCGTTCGAGCGCTTCATCGCGCTGCACGAGCGCGAGGGCGGCTTGCAGCGGCTGCGCTTCATCGCGCCCGACGGCGGCGCGCTCGGCGACGTCGCCTTTCCCGAGCCGGTCTACTCCTATCGCGCCCACGGCAACCCGGAGTGGACCAGCGCCGAGATCCGCTTCACCTACAGCTCGCTGGTGACCCCGGCCACGGTCGTGGACTACAATCCCTTCGACGGCTCCTGGGCGGTGCGCAAGCAGGAGGAGATTCCCAGCGGCTACGATCCGTCGCTCTACGAGTCGCGGCGGCTGACGGCCAGGGCGGCTGACGGCGCCGAGGTGCCGATCTCGCTGGTCTACCGGGCGCCGCTCGCACCCGGAGGGTCCCCGGACGGCAGCCGGCCGCTGCTGCTGTACGGCTACGGCTCCTACGGCGTGACGATCGATCCCTCGTTCGCCAGCAAGCGCCTGAGCCTGCTCGACCGGGGCGTGATTTTCGCCATCGCCCATATCCGCGGCGGCGCCGAGATGGGCCGCTCGTGGTATCTCCAGGGCAAGCTGCTGCATAAAAAGCGCACCTTCGAGGATTTCATCGCCAGCGCCGAGCACCTGATCGCCGCCGGCTACACCGCGCCCGAGCGGCTGGCGATCATGGGCGGCAGCGCCGGCGGCCTGCTGATGGGCGCCGTGCTCAACGCCCGGCCCGAGCTGTTCAAGGCGGCGGTGGCCCAGGTGCCGTTTGTCGATGTGGTCAACACGATGCTCGATCCCACCCTGCCGCTCACGGTGACCGAGTACGACGAGTGGGGCAATCCGGCCGACCCGGAGTTCTTCGCCTATATCAGGTCCTACTCGCCCTACGACAACGTCTCGGCGCAAGCCTATCCCAATCTGCTGGTGACTGCCGGCCTCAACGATCCGCGCGTTTCGTACTGGGAGCCGGCCAAGTGGGTCGCCAAGCTGCGCGCCGCGAAAACTGATGCGAACCTGCTGCTGCTGCGCACCAACACCGCCGCCGGCCATGGCGGGGCCTCCGGCCGCTACGACGCGCTGCGCGAGACCGCCGCCGACTATGCGTTCATCTTGACGATGCTCGGCGCCGCCGAGGCCTGAGCCCGGTCGGGCCTGATTGGCTCAGCGGCTGCGAGGCGCCTATCACGCCGCCGCCAGCCGCCGCCCATTGCCGCCGCCCCCTGTCTGAACGATGCTTAGCCCAGCAGCTGGCGCCCCCCGCCAGCGCTGGGTTTTCTTGTGACGACGGAGGATTTCCATGCGACATAGAAGGTTTTTGCTGGCATGCCTGATCGTGCTGGCGGGCTGCGGCGCCGGCCAGGGCGACGGGCCCGCCGCCC
>DASWWB010001144.1:0-4025 GCA_036406115.1 Herpetosiphonaceae bacterium | reverse complement strand
TTCGGCTTTTTCGAGGTCCTCGACGATCCCGAGGCGGCGGCGGCCCTGCTGGCGGCGGCGGCGGAGTGGGTCCGGCTGCGCGGCGGACAGGCCCTGCGCGGCCCGATGAATTTTTCGATCAACGACGAATGCGGGCTGCTGGTCGAAGGCTTCGATGCGCCGCCGGTGGCGATGATGACCTACAACCCTCCGCGTTATGTCGAGCACATCGAACAGGCCGGCTTCCGCAAGCTGATCGATCTCTACGCCTGGCTGCTCGAAGCGGGGGACGGCCCGCCGCCGGCGCGGCTGGAGCGGGTGGCGGCGCTGGCGCGGCGGCGCGCCGGCCTGACGTTCCGCCGGCTGGACATGGGCGATTTCGACGCCGAGGTTTCCCGGGGCTGGGAGCTGTACAATCGCGCCTGGGCCGACAACTGGGGCGCGGTGCCGATGACCCGCGAGGAGTTTGATTATCTCGCGCGCTCCTTCAAGCCCTTCCTCGACCCGGAGCTGCTGGTGCTGGCCGAGGCCGGCGGCGAGCTGGCCGGGCTGCTGATCGCGGTGCCGGACCTGAATATCCCGCTGCGGCGGATGGACGGGACGCTGCTGCCGACCGGCTGGGCCACATTCCTCTGGCACCGGCGCAAGATCGACACGCTGCGGGTGATGATCATGGGCGTGCTGCCCCAGCACCGGCGGCGCGGGATCGACGCCGTGCTCTACCAGGAGGCGCTGGCGGCAGCCCGGCGCGGCGGCTACCGGCGCGCCGAGCTCTCCTGGATCCTCGAAACCAACGCGGTGATGAACAACACCCTGCGCGCGCTCGGCGCCCGCTGCTACAAAACCTACCGCATCTACGAGCTGCCGCTGGCCGGCGGTCGAGATTGATCCTGATGGACTGCCGCGAAGGCTGCGGGGCCTGCTGCATCGCCCCGTCGATCTCATCGCCCATCCCGGGCATGCCGCATGGCAAGCCGGCCGGCGTGCGCTGCGCCCAGCTGACAGCCGACAACCGCTGCGCGATCTTCGGCCATCCTGAGCGCCCGGCGGTCTGCGCCAGCCTGCGGCCCAGCGCCGAGATGTGCCGCGGCTCGGCCGCCGAGGCCCTGATCTGGCTCAGCGACCTGGAGCGGGCGACGGAGCCGGGCGGCGCCTAGTCCGCCTCGATGAAGGCCGCTTTGCGCGCGATCAGCCCCCACAGGATAAAGCCGGGCAGCGCCGCGCCAAAAAAGGCGAACGGGCCGTAGGGCAGCATTAAATAGATGAAAACGCCGATCCAGAGCACTGACAGCGCCAGCGAGGCGCTGCGCGCCCACGGGACTGTGGCGGAGAGCGCGACGGCCAGCACGCAGCAAAATCCGCCGTAGACCATCACGCCCAGGCCGCCCAGCGCGCCGCGCCCGTTGGCAACCGGCCGCTGCGTCGCGAACGCCATGCAAATAATCATGCCGCCGATCGCCCAGAAGATACCAAAGAGGAAATGGAGCAGGATGATGGCGCCGGCAACGCTGGGCCGGCCTTTTTGCTCCAGCGCCGGCACGCGGTAGACGGGGCCGGGATCGTCAGGGCGCGGCCGGCCTTGCTGGCGGTCGCGCAGATACTGGCGCGAGCGCTCGCCCATCGCGGGCCGCGGAGTAGCGGGGGCTGATGAATCGACGACAGGCTCGGCGGACGGGTCACGCAGCGAATCGGCGGCCATGGCGGCGCTCCTTTGAAGTTGGGTCGGCGGACCGAGGGCGGAAGATCTCTCGCGGCGTATCGTAACGGCGCCGGGGCGCGCTGTCAATCGGCTGGCGCGGCCGCCCCCAAGTGCCTCCCGCCTGATCCGCCCAGCGCCGCCAGCAAGAAAGAAGGAGCCTATGCATCCCCTGATCCCCGCCATCGTCGAGCGCCTGCGCGGCATCGGCGGCCTCGATGCGATCGCGCTCGGCGGCTCGCGGGCGCGCGGCAGCCACACCCCCGCCTCCGACATCGACATCGGACTCTACTACGATCCGGCGGCGGGACTGGACCTGGCGGCGCTCGCGGCGGCGACGGCCGAGCTTGACGACCAGCACCGCGAGGATCTGCTGACCGAGCCTGGCGGCTGGGGGCCGTGGATCAACGGCGGCGGCTGGCTGCGCATCCATGGCACGCCGGTCGATTTCATCTACCGCGACCGCGCCCAGGTGGCGGCGGTCATCAACGAGTGCCGCGAGGGCCGCATCACGCTCGACTACCAGCCGGGCCACCCGTTCGCCTTCGTCTCGTCGATCTACCTGGCCGAGACGGCGGTCTGCCAGCCGCTCCACGACCCGCGCGGCCAGCTGGCGACGCTCAAGGCGCTGGCCAATCCCTATCCGCCGGCCTTGCAGCGGGCGCTGATCGACCGGCTCTGGTGGGAGACTGATTTCTCGGTGCGCATCGCCAACAAAGGCGTCAGCCGCGGCGACAGCGCCTACGTCGCCGGCTCCTGCTACCGAGGCGTCGCCTGTCTGCTGATGAGCCTGTTCGCGCTCAACCGCCAGCACTGGCTCAACGAGAAAGGCGCCCTGGCCCTCGCCGCCCAGTTCCCCATCGCCCCCCCGTACCTCCAGTCGCGCGTCGGCGCCGTCTTCGCCCAAATCGACGAATCTCCCGGCGCCCTCGCCGCCGCCGTCAGCCTGCTCGACAGCCTCATCCGCGACACCGAGCCGCTCGTCGCGGACTGGCGGGAGGGGGATTAGCTGTCAGCTATCAGCTATCGGCTGTCAGGGCGAACTGCGACAAACAACGCCCAGCCCGTCAACTAGCCACGCCAAAGCATAGGACACATGCATATTCCCGACACCGCGAGCATGGTACCCACAAACCAAAATCAGCCAACAACTAAGGGCGTACATTCGGGGGATGCAAGGGGGCAATGCCCCCTTGCGCACCCTCCCGGCAGGGAGGGCGGGGGGAGGGCGATCATCCCACCCAATACCAATTCACAAACAGCGCGCTCATCAGCGCCAGGCCGAGGGCGAAGGCCAGCGTCAGCAGCCGGTCGACCCAGGGCCGGCCGCCCCAGCGCGCCAGCAGGATGAACGCGGGGAACAGGACCCAGACATAGCGGCGCTGGCTCATCAGCAGGCCCGAGCTGAGCGGGATGAGCGCGCCGAGGGCGACGAACACGCCCTCGCTCCAGCGCCGGCGCCAGAGCAGCAGCCCGCCGAGCGCCAAAAACGCCAGGGCGAACAGCGCGTCGATCCAGTTGTCGAGGGGGATGCGGCCGGCGGGCAGCGCCGCCAGCCAGCCCTCGGCGGGGCGGGCGAACAGCGCGCCCAGCATCGCCAGCGGCGAGCGCGGCTCGCGGGCCCAGGCGGCGGCGGCATGGGCGAAGGCCAGCGCGTCGCCGAAGCGCCAGTGCAGGAACCCCATGTAGGCCAGCGTGCCAAGCGGCGGCGCCAGTCCGGCCAGCAGCGCCCAAGCCGGCGGCCGGCGCTCGCCCCGCTGGCGCTGCATCCACCACTCGGCGAGCAGCATCGGCGCCACGACGACGCCGACCAGCCTGGTCAGCGCGGCGGCGATCCCCAGCAGCGCGGCGATCTCCCAGGCGCCTTTGCGGGCGGCGTAGAGCGCGCCGATCGCGGCGAACAGCAGCAGCGACTCCGTGTAGATCGCCGAGCCGAACAGCGAGGCGGGGAAAATCAGCAGGTACCAGACGGCGCGATCGGCCACCGCCGGCCCCCACTCGTCGTCGGTCAATCGGTGAAGCAGCATGGCGGCCCCGAGCAGCGCCAGATTGGAGATCAGCAGGCCGGCGACCAGCGTGTCGCCTATCAGCGCGCCGACTGCCCGCATCAGCAGCGGCAGCAGCGGGAAAAACGCCACCGACGGCAGCGCCGCGCCCTCGTAGACGTAGCCGTGCTCGGCGATGTCGAGGTAAAAGCCAGTGTCCCAGCGGCTGCCCAGCCCGTCGAGGATGATATTGTCGGGCCGCAGGTGATAGGGCGGCGGGGCGGCGGCGTCGATGATCAGCGGCTGGGCGACGTACATCACCAGGGCGATGCCGGCGCGGGAGAGCGACCAGGCCAGCAGCGCCA
>DASWWB010001143.1:0-6624 GCA_036406115.1 Herpetosiphonaceae bacterium | reverse complement strand
TGCCGCCCGGCGGGCTGGCTGGCGGCGCCCGGGCCGCCGGCGATGTAGGTCGTGGCGACATCCGACTCGCTGGGGCCGGTGAGCTGGGCGAGCGCGCGGCGCAGCCCGCCCTCGAACTCGGCCATTGTCTGCCAGCGGTGGCGCGGATCGTCGGCGGTGGCCTGGATCAGGGCTTGCTCCAGGGCGGCCGGCGCCTCGGGGCGCCCCTCGCGCAGCGGCGGGCGGCGGAACGGCGTCGAGGCCGGGTTGTAGCCGGTCAGCAGCTCGTGGAGCATCACGCCCAAGGCGTAGATGTCGGAGCGGGCGTCGGTCTGGTCGGCGCCGTACTGCTCGGCGGGCGCGTAGCCCAGCGTGCCGAAATGGGCGGTGTCGCCGGTCTGGCCCGGCTTGTAGAAGCGCGCGATGCCGAAGTCGATCAGCACCAGCCGGCCGTCGGGGTGGACCATCACGTTGGCCGGCTTGAGGTCGCGGTAGATGATCGGCGGGTCCTGGCGGTGCAAATAGCCCAGCACGCTGGTCAGCTCGATGCCCCAGCGCGCCGCCTGCTCGATCGGCAGCATGCCGCCGGCCTCCTTGAGCGCGTCGCGCAGCGTCTGGCCGGCGATGTAGTCCATCACCAGATAGTGCTTGCCGGTCGTCTCGAACTGATCGATCACCCGCGGCAGGTTGGGGTGCTGGAGCCGCGCCAGCAGCGTCGCCTCGCGCTTGAACTGCTCGACGGCCTCGACGTACTGGTCCTGCTCGCCCGGCCGCACGCCCCAGGCCATCTCCTTGACCGCGACCGGCACGTCGCCCAGCCGGCGATCCTCGGCCAGATAGACCGCGCTCATGCCGCCGCGGGCCAGCGGGCGCAGCACCCGGTAGCGCTCCTGGAGCAGCTCGCCCTTGCCGATGCGGCCGGTGGCGCTCGCGATCCCGGCGCCGCACGACGGGCAGAACTTCGAGCCGTCCTTGATGGTCTCTTCGCACGCTGGACATTGCATTCCGGGCGCTCCTTCAAACCGGCGCGGTGGCGGATTCGCCGCCGATTTGCATCTATACACAGTGAGGCGCCGGGTGGCGCCGGAGAGGGATTATAGCATTGTAGGGGTCAGGGGTCAGGGGTTAGGCCGAACGGCGGGGCGCCGGGTGTCGACAGGAAACCCCTCCAGGCTTCGAGACCGGCCCTGATCCCTGACCCCTGGCCCCTGTCTCCGAATTGACACCCGCCCGCCCGGGGCCTAAAATTAACTGCTTTTGATAGCTTGGAGGTTTGTATGGCGCGATCGGCCGTTCCCCGCCGCTGGCAGCTCCGGCCCGCCCCCTCGGCGGCCCAGCTCGCCCCGCTCAACGATTATCCCCCGCTGCTGGCCCGGGTCCTCTACCAGCGCGGGCTGACCAGCGCCGAGGCCGCCGAGCGGTTCCTGAACATCTCCTGGGAGAACCGGCTCGATCCCTTCCTGCTCAAAGACATGGACCGCGCCGTGGACCGGGTGCGCCAGGCGGTCGAGCGCCGCGAGCGGGTGGTGGTCTACGGCGATTTCGACACCGACGGCGTGACCGGCGTGACGCTGCTGATGCAGCTGTTCACGGCGCTCGGCGTCCAGGTCCGCCCCTACATCCCGCTCCGCGAGGGCGAGGGCTACGGCCTCCATATCGCCGCGATCGAAAAGCTGCACGCCGAGGGGATCGATCTGCTGGTGACCGTGGACTGCGGCGTGAGCAACTTCGCCGAGGTCCGGCGCGCCGCCGAGCTGGGCTACGATGTGGTCGTGCTCGACCATCACCAGCCGCCCGCGCTGCTGCCGCCGGCGGTGGCGGTGGTCGATCCCAAGCGCGCCGACTGTCCCTATCCCTTCAAGGGGCTGTGCGGCGTCGGCGTGGCCTTCAAGCTGTTCGAGGGGCTGTGGCAGGTCGGCGTGCGCCCGGCCAATCTGCGCGCCCGCGACATCCTCGATGTGGTCGCGCTGGGCACGATCGCCGATATGATGCCCCTCACCGGCGAGAACCGCGTCTTGGTCCACTACGGCCTCCAGGCGATGAACATGACTGAGCGCCCGGGCCTGCTGGCGCTGTTCGAGGTCGCCAAGCTGGAGCGTGGCCAGATCGATTCGACCAAAGTCGGCTTCGGCCTGTCGCCCAGGATCAACGCCGCCGGCCGGCTGGAGGACGCCAGCATGGCCTACAGCCTGCTGCTGGCGCCCGACACCGCCACCGCCCGCGACTATGCCACGCAGCTCGATACGACCAACCAGGAGCGGCGGACGCTGATGCTTGAGACCCAGGAGGCCGCCCGCGAGCTGGTGCTCAAAAGCGGCCAGCACGAGCAGCGGATTATGGTGGTGGTTGCCGAGGGCTTTCATCACGGGGTGGTTGGATTGGCCGCCGGCCGGCTGGTCGAGGAGTTCTGCCGCCCGGTCCTGGTGATGGGCCGCGAGGAGCATACGAGCCGCGGCAGCGCCCGCTCGGTGCCGGGCTTCAATATCGTCGAGGCCCTGGCGGCCTGCGCCGATCTCTTTGTCAAGTACGGCGGCCACGCCGCCGCCGCCGGCTTCACGATCGCCAACGACCGCCTGCCCGAGCTGGAGCAGCGCCTGCGGGCCTTCGCCAACGCCCATCTGACCGATGAGATGCTGGTGCCGCAGCTCACGATCGACACCGAGGCTACCTTCGATGAGCTGACGCTGGCCGCCCAGTCCGAGCTGGAGCGACTGGCGCCGTTCGGCCAGGAGAATCCCCGGCCGCTGCTGTTGACGCGCCAGGCCCGGGTGCTGGAGGTGCGGCCGGTCGGCAGCGAGGGGCGCCATCTCAAGCTGAAGCTCGGCCAGGGCCGCAACGCCTCGATGCCGGCCATCGCCTTCGGCCAGGGGCACTGGATGGACCGCCTGCGCTACGGCACGCTGATCGATCTTGTCTACACCCCGGAGATCAATGAGTGGAAAGGCACGCGCTCGGTGCAGCTGAATGTCACCGACCTGCGGCTCAGCGAAGGGGAGGCGGGCTGAGACGACGGGCGGCGCCGGGCTGATCAGCCCGGCGCCGCCGTTTCCTGCCGCTGGTCCGCCGCTACCAGCTCAGCGCCTGGCCGCTGGTGAGGTACCAATAGTAGTTGCTGCCGTTGCGGAAGTACATCACCTTCACGCGCTGGGCGCTTTGGCCGCCGTACATGCCGCCGCGCGCGTAGTCGAAGCTGGGATTGAGATAGAAGCCCTCGTGGATGTGCGGCGCGAAGTAGTTGTCGGTCCAGTTGCCGCTGCCGCCGGCCCGGCCGATCACGGTGTTGCTGTTGACCGTGTTGCCCGCCGCGACATTGATGGCGCTCAGGTGGGCGGACATGCTCCAGTAGCCGCTGCCGCAGTCGATGACGACGATCCTGCCGAAAGTGGACCAGCCGCCGCCCGCCCAGCCGGCGTAGCGCACCACGCCGGCGCCGCAGCCGGACAGCACCGGGTCGCCCGAGCGCATCCGCATGTCAAGCGCGTAGTAATCGTTCGTGCTGCCGGCGTTGGAGCAGCCCTGGTGGTAGCCCTGGCCGTAGTAGCTCGGCCCGGCGTTCGACCAGCCGTTGCCGTTCGCCGCCGACGTGAACGGGGTCTGGAGATACTTCGTCGTCGGGTAGCTCACGCAGCCCGCCATGGCCGCCGGGGCGAGGTTCGCGGGATCGGCTTTGGCCGGGGCGCCGGCCTGCGGCTGCTTGGCCGGGTCAGCGCCGTCCGCTCCGCCGCCCAGCGCGTCCTCCGCCCGCGTCAGGTTGCGGCTGGCCAGGTCCTGCGTCGCCGGGACGAAACGCAGCGACCCCAGCCGCTCCCACGCTGCGGCATCCAGCGCCGGGACGGGCAGGATGATCTCATACAGCCGGCCGTGGGCGGCGACGTAGGCGTAGGTGCTCGGGACGCGGCCGGGCGCCTGTTCGAGGATGGCGGCGTCCATGCCGCCGATCTGCGCGGCGCGCTGGCTGATCCCCAGGCCGGGATAGGCCGCGCGGAACGCCGCCGCCTGCTTGTGGGCGTCGGCGGCCGGTGCGGCGCGGAGCCACGACACCCGCATGGCCATGTGGCGCTCGCTGTCGCCGCCGTGCCGCTCGCCCTCCGCCTCGCTCTCGACCACCGTGGCGCCGTAGCTGTCCGAGAGATACCCGTCCAGCAGGACCTGCTCGCCGCGCGCGTGGTCGAAGGCCACCCCCAGGACCGGATCAGCGAAACTCACCGCTTGCGAGGTCGCCGCGCCGGGCGTCACGTTCCCCGCGATGCTCGCAACAAGCGCGAGCGCCACCAGCATCCATCGACGTGTCATGCCTGTTCTCCTTCTGGCTTTCAACGAAATGGCCGTTTCTTGAGTGATAGTATGGGGGCGGCGAAATCCACACCGGCCCACATGTGGGAACAGGAGGGCACCACTTGCGCGAAGACCCCGAAGAGCTGATCCCCGACGATATCGCGGCGCTGGCCGAAGAAGTCCACAAGCTCAATGATTTCGTCCTGCGGCTCAGGGATGCGACGTCGCTGAGCCAGCAGGCGGTGGCGGATCGCATCTGCATCCATCGCACCCAATTGGCCAAGGCGGAGTCGGCGCCGGATCAGGCCAGCCTCCCGCTGATTCTGGCGCTGGCGGTGGTCGTCATCGAGGTCGCCGCCAGCCAGGACCAGCTGGAGGAGTGCAAGCTGGCGATGCTTGATGCGGTCAACCAGATCCTCAAAACCTTTTTCCGAGGGCGCCATGCGCCGTTTCGGACCTGGGAGCGCCTGGCGTCGATGGCGGGCCAGGGCGTCGCGCGGCGCCGGGCCGCCCGCAGCAAACGGCTTCAAGACGGCGTCGCCGACGAGCGGGGCGAAGACGGGATTGGCCAGGAGGCGGCGGCCCCTGCCGAGCAGGAGCCGGATGCGCCGGACGCCGTCCCGCTGGCGGGCGAGACGCGCGGCAGCGCGCCGCCGCCCCCGCCCTTGCTGGTGGGTAGGGCGGCTGAGCGCGCTGCGATCAAAGCCCAGCTCGCGGAGCAGGCCGATGAGATCGTCTTGCCGCTGGCGGTGGTGCAGGGGCTGCCGGGCGTGGGCAAAACCGCCCTTGTCGCCGCGCTGGCCTATGATCCCGACCTGCATGAGCTTTTCGCCGATGGCGTCTTGTGGGCCGAGCTCGGCAAGCAGCCGGACCTGATCCGCCTGCTCAAGGACTGGGGGCGCGCGCTGGGGCTGCCGGGCTCCGGCCTGCCGAACGATGCGCGGGATCTGTCAGCTGCGCTCGCGGCGGGCGCCCGGGGCAAAAAATTGTTGATCTTGCTTGACGATGTGTGGGAGGCGAAGGACGCCCTGCCGTTCCGCATCGGCGGTTCCGGCTCGGCGATGATCGTGGCGACGCGCTTGCCCCGCGTCGCCGATGCGCTGGCGGCGCCGGCCCGCTACTGCCATAGCTTGCGCCCGCTGCCGTTCGCGGACGGGCTGGCGCTGCTGGAGCAGTACATTCCGGATGTGGCGAGGGATCATGCGGCGCTCTGCCGCGAGCTGGCGGGGGAGATTGACGGGCTGCCGCTCGGGTTGACAGTCGCGGCGCAGCTTATCCACAAAGAATGCCGCTATCAGGACAGCGTGGTGGTGGAACGCATCCTTGGCGGGTTGCTGAACCTGACCGACCTCCTCGAAGCCGCGCCGCCGCTCCACTTGTTGGAGGCTGATCCCGGGTTTCCGACCGTGGCGGCGCGCTTTGCGAAAAGCACGGAGGGGCTTGAGCTTGTCACCTACGATCGCTTCATCCGCCTGGGCATGTTCGCTGCGAAGCCGGCGGTCTTTGATCTGGCGGCCATCGAGGCGATTTGCGATATGCGCCCGGTCATGCCGGTGCTGATCGAGCTGATCGAGCAAGGCTTGCTTGAGCGCGGGGCGGATGGCTCGTACCGGCTCCATGCGCTGCTCGCGGCGTATGCGCGATGGCTGTTGGGGCATATCGGCGCGTCATCGCGCTACGGGGACTGATGGATGACGCGCTGAAGATTCGCGGTTGCCGCTGCCTGCCGCGCGCTAGGCGCCGCCCTTGGCCGACGGCGGCATGATCGTCGCCCCGGGATCGTCCGGCGCCGGCTCTGCGCCGGGCAGCGGGCCGGTGAGGCCGCCTGAATAGGCGATTGTGGCGTCGGCGTCGGGCTGATCGGCGCCGGGCAGCGGGCCGGTGAGGCCGCCTGAATAGGCCACAGTGGCGTCGGGCTCGGCGAGGGGCGGCACGCCGGCGACCAGCGTCGGGTCGATTGGCGCCGCTTCTGCTGGCGGCGCTGCGGGCTCCTCCGCTGGCAGATCGCCCAGTTCGGCGCGGTCGATCTGGCCGGTGCGGAACGGCGACTCGAACAGCGCCGTGGGATTGTTGAGATTGTTGAGCGAGCTGATTCGCGCCATCACCTCGCGGCGCAAATCGGCCTGCTCGGGCAGATTTTTGGACAGGCTTTCGAGGTCGACGCGGGCCTCGTCGTTCTGGCCGAGCGCCAGGTGGGCCAGGGCGCGCTGGTAGCGGGCGCGGCTGTGGCGGGGATTGACCTGGAGCGCGGCGTCGAAATCGGTCAGCGCCTTGGGCAGGTCGCCCAGAGTGTAGAACAGCAGGCCGCGGCTGATCAGGGCGTCGACATTGCCGGCGTTCTGATCCAGCGCCTCGTTGAAGGCCGCGAGC
>DASWWB010001142.1:0-1569 GCA_036406115.1 Herpetosiphonaceae bacterium | reverse complement strand
CAGGGCGGCGAGCGCCAGCAACAGGCCAAGCAGGCGGATTGTCGGGATCGAGGGGCGGAACATAGCGGCTTCCTTTCATCGCAAGCGGCGGCTACGGGGCCGGCGCGGCTCCCGGTGCCAGCCCAGCATAGCCGGGGCGGGCGCGGGGCGCGATCAACCACAAGGATGATTCGGAGCGTGCGGCGGAACGGGGTCGCGCAGTCGGCAAGGAAGGAACGCCGGCGAGCGACGACGCGCCGATCTGTCGCGGCGCGTCGTGGCAGCGAAAAATTCGGGCGCCGTCTAGGCCGTGTCGGCGTCCAGCGGCTCCAGCGCCAGGGCGATCGCCGCCTCGACGCCAAGCGCGCTGCCCTCGGCCCAGGCGGCCTCCCACGCGGCGGGGGCGAGCTGCGCCCGGGCCAGCTCCAGGTGAGTCTGATAGAGCTGCTCATCGGCGGGGGAGCGAATCTGCTCCGAGCGCACCGCCATCGCCGAGCTGGCCGCCAGCAGCCGGGCGGCGCGAGCGGGGGCGCCGCGGCGGGCCGCCACCCCGCCCAGCCCGTCGAGGCAAAAACCGGTCAGATGGATCATCTCGGCCTCGCGCAGCAAGGCCAGGCTTTCGGCGAACAGCGGCCCGGCGCGGCCGTCGTCGCCAAGCATCAGCAACGCCGAGGCCAGATTGCCGAGGCCGAACATCACCTGGCGCTGGTTGCCCTGCTGGCGGGCCAGCGCCAGGCTCTCGTCGTACAGGGCGGCGGCGCGGGCGTAATCGCCGCCGAAGCGCACCATCTCGCCCAGATCGTTGAGCGCGATCGCGATGCCGCCGCCGGCGCCGAGCGCCCGGAACAGCGCCAGGCTGGCCTCGGAGTAGGCGATGGCCTGATCGAGATCATCCTGGAAAAACACCAGCAGCCCGAGATCGTTGAGGGCCTGGGCCTCGCCGTGGCGGTCGCCGCTGGCCCGGGAGACGGCCAGCGACTCCTCCAGCAGCGCGGTGGCGCGGGGGAAATCGCCAAGGTTGCGCATCGCCATGCCGAACAGCACCAGCGCCTTGGAGATCTGCCCCGGATCGCCGAGCGCCCGCTGAAGCTCCAGGTTGCGCTCCATGTACGGCACGCCCGCCGCCAGATCGGCGGTGGCGAAGCAGTTGCCGCTGAGCGCGGCGTAGGCCTGGGCCTCCAGCTCCGGCGGCAGCGCCGGGCGCGTCTCGGGGGCCAGCGCCCGCTCGATCCAGCGCCGGCCCTCGCTGAAATTGGCCCGCATGGCCCAGAACGGCTCCAGCAGCAGCGCCAGTCTGAGCGCCTGCTCGGCGGCGCCGGTGTCCAGCAGCCAGGCCAGGGCGGCGCGCATGTTTTCCTGCTCTTGATCGATGCGGGCCGCCCACTCCGGGCGCTGCGGCGTCCCCCACGAGGCGCTGGCGTCGGCGGCCAGGCGCATGGCGTACTCGGCGTGGCGCCGGCGGATGCGCGCGGCATCGCCCCGCTGCTCCAGCTGCTCGACGGCGAACTCGCGGATGGTCTCCAGCATCATGAAGCGCGGCTCAGCCGCCGCCAGCCCGTCAGCGTGGCGCAGCAGGCTTTGGCGCGCCAG
>DASWWB010001141.1:0-6743 GCA_036406115.1 Herpetosiphonaceae bacterium | reverse complement strand
CAGCAGCCGCAGCAGCAGCGGGATCTGGCCGGCAGTCGTGTCGTCGCTCATCGCTGATCCTCCTTGCTCGGGTCGTCGCCAATCGCCGTGTGGGTCGGGTCCATGGGCCGGTCGCCGGCCGCCTCTAGCTCCGCCAGCCGCCCCCGATACTCCGCGTAGCCGATCTCCAGCATATAAACCGTCGCGACCGCCCGCTCCAGCACGGGCGTGTTGTGGCGCTCGCGCGGCAGCCCCCAGTGCTGGGCCAGCCGCGCCATCTGGCGCGCCGTCTCCTCGGTGATCTGAATGCTAATCTGTTTCATCATCTGCCTTTACATACGATTATCGTCTATAGATTAGACTATAGACGATAATCGTATGAAGTCAAGGGGCTTAATCCGGGCAGATCAGCGGCGGCGGGGCCTAAAACGCCAAACGCCACCCGCGTGAGCGGATGGCGTCGGAAAAGGGCGGCCCTGCATAAGTTGGGGAAGCGATCTCGCGGCCTTGCGGCGTTGAGCGATAGTGAACCGCGGGCGGTGAAGCCGCGCGGCCCAAGAGAGGAGTCGAACCTCGCACCCGAAGGTGTTGCCAGTGTGTACGCTTCCCGGGTGGCGATGCAGGGAAATGGTGCTGGATGGGCGCGCGAGTTCGCCAAGCGTAACGTCTGATGCTCTGCCAACTGAGCTACTGCGGCGAACCGCAGGCGGGACTCGAACCCGCGACAGTCAGTGGAATTGTATGCTTGCCAGCTAAGGGCGCGCCACAAGCGAATTGTTAAGAGCCCCGCACAAGTTCCGCGAGCACATGCTGCCTTGCGGCTGCAAGTTGGGAAAACTTGTATGTATGCTCGCGCTGTGAGGGTGCGGGACAGGGATAATCATTGGAAGCGCATAAGTTCCGCAGGCGTCACAGCTTATTGCTCTGCCAGCTGAGCTACTGCGGCGAACCGCAGGCGGGACTCGAACCCGCGACCGATAAGTCCAATTGTATGCCTGCGCCGTGAGGATGCGCTGAACCTATCCTAGCAGCCTGGCGGGGATTTCTCCTCCGCCCTAGGCCGGATCTTCGTGGTTGACCGCCAGGTCCCCCAGCGTGAGCGAGAGATTGCGCCGCGTCCCGTCGCGCGCGAAGCCCAGGATCACCTCGCAGCCGAGGGCGGCGGTCAGGACGACGAGGTTGCGGGCCAGCGGATAGTCGCAGACATCGCCGCCCGCAGCGTCGCCGGGCACCCGGTAGACCTCGTTCCAGCGAATCTCGCCATAGTCGGTGTGCATGCCGAGATGGAGGCAGGGCTGGCCCGAGGCCAGGCAGTGCTCGGTCACCAGCCGGCGCGAGGCCGAGTTGTCGAAGGCGTCGACCACCAGCCCGGCGCCGCGCAGCAGCTTGGCGGCGTTCTGGTCGGTCAGGCGCTTGGCGACGGCCTCGATCTCGGCGCCGGTGGCGCGGAAACAGCGGGCGCGCAGCTGATTGGCCTTGAAGGCGCCGACATCGCTCAGGTCGTAGAGCTGCGTGCCGATGTTGTGGGCCTCGACCCGGTCGTCGTCGATCACCGTGAGCTGGCGGGCGCCGTGGCGGGCCAGGTGATCGGCCAGATGCGAGCCAAGCGCCCCGGCGCCGCACACCACAATCTTCAAAGCCGCCAGCCGCTCCATCAGCCCGGCGCCGCGATAGCTGGCCTCATGGGCGAACATCGTCATTGGATAGCTCCTTCCACCAGCACCAGCGCGCCGCGGGGAAACAGCTCGGCCAGGCCGAGCGGCGCGCCGGGATCATCGTCGGCGCCGAAGCGGGTGGCCAGCGTCCGGCCCGCGCAGGCGATCACGCAAAGCAGCGGCTTGCCGAAAGCCCCGCACCAGGCCTGCATCGTCAGCACGTCGCGCCGGCTGGGGCGCGGGCCGGCGCCGGGCGGATGGGTGTGGAAGAAACCCGCCACGTCGCCGCGCCGCTCCTCGCGCTCCATCGCCCAGCGCCAATCAGCCTCGACCTGATGCGGCTCGCCGCGCACCAGCCGCCGCCGGCGCAGCAGCCAGACCGCCCCCCGCCGCTCGCCGACCAGCACCGCGCCATGCTCCACGAACGCCATCGGCCCCTCCCGTCACTCATCGTCCAAATCGTAGCGCGGCACGTCGGGATCAGCCTCGCGCAGCACGCCGACCAGGCTGGCCAGATCGAAGTCCGCGTCGCGCCCGGCCAGGCAGATCCCCGAAGTCATCACCGTCAGATCATCTTTGCGGATCAGGCTGGCGTGGCGCTCGCCGTCCACGAGATAGGAGACCGCGTAGGCCTCGTCGCGCTCGACGAAGGAGGACAGGCGGGCGCCGGCGTGGCGCAGCGCCGCGTCCAGCCGCCGCTCGTCGACGCTGCGGGCGTCCTCGGCCAGCGCTCCGACGACCCAGGCGTAGGCCGCCCGCTCCTCTGCCGACAAGCCCTTGCGCCGCAGCTCGCAGGGCGGGACGCCGTCGGCCAGCGCCTGGCGCAGATAGGCAGCGATCGTGGGGTCGCGCTGCTCGTCGCGGCGCTCGAACCAGAAGCGCCGGCCGTCGAAGCGAGCGACGAGCTGATCGAACGGCTCCAGGCCCTCGCCGGCCAGCTCGACCGGCGCCGGCCCCTCGAATGTGAAGCGCCGGTCGCCCGCCGAGGCCGGCAGCGCCAGCCAGGAGCGGCCCTGGCGCGCCACGGCCACCAGCCGGACCGCCGGCAGCAGCCGGGCGTAGGCGGCGATCTCGCCCAGGCCGGCGGGCCGCGCCACCCGAGCCCTGCCCGTGGAGAGCGGCTGGAGCACCAGCCAGCCCTCGGCCTGGCGCTCGTCGATCGTCAGCTCGCAGACCACGCCGGCGATCCGCACCGCCACCGGCCGCCCTGGCAGCACCGGCGCCAGCACCTGCGCTGCGACGAAATCGCGCTCGGCCTGGCCCAGCTTGGCCAGCAGATCATGGATGGACATGGAGCAATCCCCGGGCGCCGAGCCGGCTCAGCGCGGCGGCGACCGCCGGCCGGCTGGACTCCAGCTGCTGGGCCAGATCGTCGTAGCCCGGGGCGCCACCTAGAGAGTTCCCGTCGCGCCAGGCTG
Organism: Herpetosiphonaceae bacterium; assembly: GCA_036406115.1. Classification (GTDB taxonomy): domain Bacteria; phylum Chloroflexota; class Chloroflexia; order Chloroflexales; family Herpetosiphonaceae; genus DASWWB01. Next base: position 3,691 of record DASWWB010001141.1, on the reverse strand, counting down.
CCAGCACGCGCTGATCGAACTCCAGATCACCGAACTCATCCAGCAGCATCTCCTTGATCAGTGTGATCGCGTGGTTGCCCTGGCTGGCGCTGAAATACTCGCCGCCAGTCGCGTTGCTGAGCTGGGTCCACACCTCGGCGATCTGGCGTTGGAGCGCCAGGCCGTGGAGGGTGATCCGGCGCTCCTCGGCGGCGGCGGTGACGCTGGCGACCGTATCGCCGCACGGGCAGCCGTCGGGGAACGCATCGCCGCCCGAGCCGACGCCGTGGGGCGGCGCGTCGCCGATCAGCACTGCCACCCGCCGCGAGTGGGGCCGCCAGCTCAGCAGGTCGCAGGCGGCGCGCACCCCGTCGAGCACCGCCTCGGGGCCGTCGCCGCCGCCCGAGGCGGAGAGCCCGTTGATCACCGCCTGCACCGATCCCAGGTCGGCGGAAAAATCCCAGTGCTCGGACACCAGCTGATCCTGCGGCGGATGGTCGCGGTACTGGACCACCGCGACCATCAAATCGACATCCGCCAGGAGGGCCAGCTCGCGGATCATCGACACCATCTGCTGCTGGGCGGCGCCGATCAAGCCACCCATGCTGCCGGTCGTATCGATGACGAAGGCGAGATCGAAATGGTTGATGCCATCGGTCATGCGGCCTCCTTGCGGCTGGGCAGCGGGTACTGGAGGATCTCCATCAGCAGCTCCAGCATCGACGGGCGGGTCAGCAGCGGGATCAAGTTGGGCAGCGCGTAGTAGTCGCCGCGGAAATCGAAGGTCCGGGCCGGCACGCCGAGGGCGGCGCAGGCGTCCTCCAGCTGCTTGGAGGGCCTGCCGACCTTGACGATGATCACGTCGGGCCGCACGTTGAGCTGCGCGGCGTAGGCGGCGTAGGCGTCCTTCCAGGAGGGCGCCTGGTTTTCCTGCTCGTCAGTCACGACGATAATCTGCTCGACGCGCTGGCCCTTGGTCCGCATCCACTCCAGCGGCACGCCGCACGAGGTCCCGCCGCCGGCGTAGATCCCGGCCAGCGCCCGCTCCCAATCGGCCAGGCCGCGGCCGGCGACCTCGATCGGGTAGGGCATGGTGTCGAAGGCGTAGGCGAACAGATCGGCCTCGCAGATCGCCGAGATCATCGCGCCCAGCTGGCGGCCGACATCGATCGCCACGTCCATCGAGCCCGACTTGTCGATCAGCAGCGCGGTCGGCCGCTTGATCGAGCCCTTGGCCTTGACCTGAGCCTCGGTCACCGCGTCGAGCTGGGCGGCCAGCTCGCCGGAGAGGCCGGCCGCCTCGACCGCGACCTTGGCCTTGTAGGCCGAAACCCGCGTGTCGGACTTGGCGGCGGCCAGCTTGGCCTCGACCAGCGCCTTCAGGTCCGGGTTGTCGAGGGCGCCGCGCTGCTTGAGCGAGGCCATGTTATTGATGACCTCCTGCGGGCTCATCACATCGATCAGCGCCGCCAGCACCGAGGGCGTCATCTGGCTGATCACCGAGACCGCCACGCGGTAGGGGATGCGATGGGTCGCGATCGCCAGCGCCTGCTCGGCGGGATCGGCGGCGAGGCGGATCTGGCGCAAGGCGTGCTGCTGGCTGTCGGCAGGCGGGTTTTCGGCGAACAGGATGGCCTGGGCGCGCTCGGACGGCTGGATGTGCAGGCCGGCGTAGAGCCGCTTGAGCGCGGCGCGGGCCTGGAGCGCGGCCTGGTCGAAGCGGGCCGGCTTGGCCTCGCGCTCGCGCAGGTAGCGCTCGATCTCGGTCCGCATCGAGCGCGGGATGTTCAGCCCCAGGCCGACCTGCTCGGTCACCTTCTTCATGGGCGGCGGCGCCTCGCCCTTCTTGCGCCGGCGCGGCTTGCGAGTACCGGGAGCCGAGCCGTCGGCGGGGACGTGGCGGGTCACCGTCGCGCCCTTGATGAAATCGACAATCCGGGCGATCTGGTAGGGCGGCAGGCGGCGCAGGAGCGCCAGCCCGGTCTCGCGGTGGCCCTCGAAGCGCGAGACGCACAGCGTGGCGACAAACATCTCCTTGTGGTCGCGCACGTCGCCGTGGTCGGCGTACCAGGCGGCGAGCCGGACGTAGAAGCGCGGGTCCTGCTCGATAATCTGCTTGTGGAGCGGATAGACCTGGGCCAGCTCGCGGTGCGGGGTGCTGAGCAGCGTGTTGAGCAGCGCCAGGCGCAAATCCTGTTCAGTCATCGCGGTCCTCCTTCTTATCCGAACACAGCTTCCGGGCGGACGGTCAGGTTGCCGTTGGCGTGGCGCTCGACCACGTAGGGCGCGAATTTGGCGACGGCGACATCGAAATGGTTGGCGAGGGCCTGGCGGACCTGGTCGTCGCTGGCGGCGGGGGCGAGGTTGAGCCGGGCCAGCTCGAAGCGCCAGCTCTGGCCCTGGAAGCGGATGTGGATCATCGGCTGCTGAATTTCATTGCTCATGCTGCTCCTCCGTGATGCTCCTGAAAACACAAACGGCCGCCTGGCTGGCGACCGTCAGAACAGGGCAGGCGACTGCCTCACTCTGGCGGCCTTTCGCTGGGACGATTGGGATGGGTACCCCAAAAGCAGCCAGCTTGCAGGCCGGCTGCTGATGTCAGTGTCTTGGTTGCGTAAAACACGATCATTGAGTTGCTCTTTCGATGGGAAATGATTTGATGAGCCCCACTCTAGCGCGGCGGCGCCGGCCCGGTATCAGTCGCCCGAATGAGATTCCCGGCGCGCCACGACCAGCCGCAGCGCGCCGGCCGCCTAGCGCAGCTCGGCGTGGCGGAAACAGCTGGTCAGATGATCGTTGACCAGGCCGGTCGCCTGCATCATGGCATAGCAGATGGTGGGGCCGACGAATGTCATGCCGCGCTGCCGCAAATCCTTGCTCAGCTTGATTGACTCAGGCGTGCTGGCCGGGACCTGCCCGACCTGCTCCCAGGCGTTTTGGCGCGGCGCGCCGCCGACGAAGCCCCACAGATAGGCGTCGAACGAGCCGAACTCCGCCTGGATCGCCAGGAACGCCCGGGCGTTGCGCGGCGCCGACTGGATTTTCAGGCGGTTGCGGACCAGGCCGGGGTCGGCCAGCAGCGAATCCAGCTTGGCCTCATCGTAGCCCGCGACCAGCGCCGGGTCGAACTGATCGAAGGCCGCGCGATAGGCCGGGCGCTTGCGCAGGATCGTCTCCCAGCTCAGCCCGGCCTGGGCGCCCTCCAGGAGGAGGAACTCGAACAAAACCCGGTCGTCGTGCTGGGGGACGCCCCACTCGCGGTCGTGGTAGGGGATCGAAAGCTCGGTCGCGGCCCAGGGGCAGCGCCGGCGCTGATCAGAATCCATCGCCGGCTCCTAGCCCTGCTCGCCGGTTTTGGCGGACTGCGGGCGCAAAATCATGCAGGTGGTGGTGGCGTGGCCGTAGATTTTGCCGGCGGCGTCGTAGACCTTGGCCTGGGCGGTGGCGATCCGACCGCCGGCGTGGATGACCTCGGCGGCGCAGGTGATCTCGCCGGAGCCGACCGTGATCGCGCGCAGGAAATTGGTGTGCAGCTCGATCGTTGTGTAGCCGACGCCGGCGGGCAGCGTGGTGTGGATGGCGCAGCCCAGCGCCGAGTCGGCGATCGTCGCCAGCAGGCCGCCGTGGACCGAGCCGATCGGGTTGTAGTGGAACTCGCCGGGCGTGACCTGGACCACCGCCCGGCCGGGCTCGACCGAGGCCAGCCGCAGCC
>DASWWB010001140.1:0-2402 GCA_036406115.1 Herpetosiphonaceae bacterium | reverse complement strand
GACGAGGTGACGATGCGCGGCTTCTGCGCCGCCGAGGGCTTCGCGCCGATCGGCTTCGGCGCCTGCTCCGGCCTGGTGCTGCCGGCCCGCGACCTCTAGCCAGCGCCCCTGCGCTTCCGGCGGCCGCGCGGCAACCCCGCGCGGCCGCCGGCGGATTTTAGCCACCACTACTGAGAGAGGTTGTATGAATCCCCAATCTATCGGCTCCGCCCGCCGCGCTCTCTACACGATGCTTGGGGGCCTGTTTTTCCTGTTTTTCCATGTGAAGATCGGCGGCCTCGACATCCTGAACGATGCCATCGGGGCGCTGCTGCTCGCGGCCGGGGCGGCTCGCCTCGGCGCCGTGCGCGTCAATCAGCGCTACGTCAGCCTGACCGGCTTCGCGGTGGCCGGCGCCTTGGTCCTGGTGCCTGAGCGGCTGTTCGTCCAGCTGGCCGGGCCGGGCACGCTGCCGCCGTTCTTGCTGCTGTCGCTGGCCGCGCTCCTGATCGGTCTCGCCGTCGCCTGCTTCTGTCTGGCGATGGGCTCCCTGTGGACCGCCCTGGACGATCCCGGGGAGGCGCGGCTCTGGCGTGCGGCCGGCTGGATCCAGGCGGCGCTGGTCGGCGGCATGGCTCTGGTGCGGATCGGTGGTTTCTTGCCGGGCGTGCTGTCGTCCGGGCTGCCGAACAGCCCGTCGCCATCCCCGGCGACGCTGCTCCAAACCGTCCTGACAATCTTGCAAGCGTTTTTGCTGGCCCGCAGCCACCGCCTGCTGGGGCGGATGGATGCCGCGCAGCCGATCGCGCCGCTCGCTGACTGGGCGCCCCGGCCCTGGTCCCGCCAGGCCCGCCGCGCCGCCTGGGCCGCCGCCGCGCTGCTGATCGGCCTGGGCGGATTCTTGGCGCTCCGCCAGCCGCCGCAGGCCGCGCTGCTCCGCGAGATCCCGATCGATGGCGCGATGATGATCCAGGGCGGCGGCGGCGCCTCCTTCAGCCCCGACGGCCGGCGCATCCTCTCCCAGGACCAGGGCGGGGCGCGCGTCCGCGACGCCGCCACCGGCGCCGAGTTGCTGGCCATCATGCCTTACGACCGGAGAATCTACGATCTGGCCTTCGACCCCAGCGGCCGGCGCATCGCTACCTCCTCCCGCTTCATCCAAATTTGGGACGCCACCGACGGCCGCGAGCTGCTGCGCGCGCCGCCGGAAAGCTCCTACGACCCGAATGTCAGGATCAGGCACAGCTACCATTTCCGCTTCAGCCCCGACGGGTCGCGGCTGGCGGCGCTGCAAGGGGCGGCGATTGTGTATGACACGGCGACCGGCGCGGAGCTGATCCGCTTCCCCGGCGAGGCCGTCGCCGACGCCATCAGCCTGGCCTGGAGCCCGGACGGCACCAAGCTCGCGATCGGCGGCCAGCGCGGCCAGGCGACGATCTGGGACGCCGCGACGGGCCGGGAACCCTCTGGGTGGCTGCGCGAGCTTCAGGCGCCCGGCGATATGGTCAGCGCCTTGGCCTGGAGCCCGGACGGGACCAAGCTGGCCACCGCCAACGATCACAACCTGGCGATTGTCTGGGACGCCGCCACCGGCCGGGAACCCTCTGGGTGGCTGCGCGAGATCGTCGTCAGCAGCGAGCTTGACTGGCTGCTCGGCCGCCGGCCGCACGCTCATCCGCGCAACTGGACCGCCGCGATCGCCTGGAGCCCGGACGGTTCCAAGCTGGCGATCGGCTCATCCGATGCCAGCGCCGGCGTGTGGGACGCTGCGACCGGTCGGCAGCTTTGGCGCCTCGACGGCCACCGCGACGATGTGGCGGGCCTGTCCTGGCATCCGGACGGCACGCGGCTGATCACCAGCGGCCGCGAGGGCACCGCCCGCGTGTGGGATGTTTCCGGGCGCTAGCCGCCGATATCAGAGATGGAGGGATTGATGTCCGCGCAAACCGTCGGCCATGTCCGCCGCGCGCTCCAGCTGATGCTGTGGGGCGTGCTGCTGCTGGTGTTCGATATCTACTACAGCCGCACAGTCGGCGGCGAAGGCTTCCGCTTCGATTTCCTGAACGATGCGGCCGGCGCGGCGCTGATCGCCGCCGGGGTGACGCGCCTGGAGTCGGTCCGGGTCAATCGGCGCTATGTCGGCCTGATTCGTGTCGCGGGCCTCGGCGCGATCGTGCTGGTGCTGGTGGCGATCCGCGGCCATTTCATCAGCTACCCTGCGCCGCTCCCCGATCTGGCCTGGGCGTTCGCCGACGTGGTGGTTTCCGGCGCGGCGGCTGCGGGCTGCCTGGCGCTGGCCTGGCTGTGGTCGGGCCAGGAGCGCCATGTCCGCCTGGCCGGCTGGTGGCGCTGGGCCGGCTGGGCGAAGGCCGTGCTCGCCGCAGGCCAGGCGGTTTCGTTTGCCGCCCTGGCTGCGCGGACGC
>DASWWB010001139.1:0-1577 GCA_036406115.1 Herpetosiphonaceae bacterium | reverse complement strand
CGGGCAGCGCCGTCTCCCGCGCCGCCGTGGCGACCAGCTCGGCGCGGGCGGCCTCGATCCTGGCGGCGAAATCATCGAGGAAGGCGGCAATCGCGGCGGGGGAGGCCGCCGCCAGCGCATCCGCCGCCCGGGAGCCGGCCTCCAGCGCCGCCAGCAGATCGGCGCGGCCCGAGATCGGATAGGCCTGGGGCAGCGGCTGGCCGGTCGATGGGTCGAAGGCCTGGAAGCTGCCCTCGGCGACGGCCGGGCGCCACTCGCCGCCGATCAGGACCGGCGCGAGCTGATCGCCGCTCACAGCGCGCCCCCGGCGGCGACCTGGCCGCGCGTCGGCCGCTCGGCCAGCGCCTTCCCCACCACGTGGCTGGTCGCCTCCAGCTCCTCGCCGACCAGCTCCAGGCGCGGCGCCCGCACCCGGGCCGAGCCATGGCCGGCCAGCTCCTGCGTCAGTTTGATCATTTGGACAAACTTGGGGCCGATATCGAGGCGCAGCAGCGGCAGGAACCAGCGGTACAGCGCCTCCAAGCCCGTCCGATCGCCGCCGGCCCGCGCCGCCAGCGCCAGCTCGAACAGCGCCACCGACTCCTCGGGGAAGGCATTGACCAGCCCGGCGATCCAGCCGACCGCCCCCGCCTGCACGCCCTCGACAATCCCGTCATCGACGCCCATCAGAATCTCCAGCCGCTCGCCGAGCAGGGCGCGGATCGCGGTGATCCGGCGGATGTCGGCGCTCGACTCCTTGACCGCCGCGAGGTTGGGGTGCTCGCCGGCCAGGAGCGCGATCTGCTCGGGCAGGAAGTCCAGACGGTAGGCGGGCGGATTGTTGTAGAGCATCGCCGGCAGATCAGTGGCGCGCAGCACCGCGTCGATATGGGCCTTCAGCTCGCGCCAATCGGCGGGATAGACGTAGGGCGGCAGCACCATCAGGCCGCTCGCGCCGGCGGCCTTGGCGGCCTGGGCCAGCTGGACCGCCTCGCGGGTCGAGAGGGCGGCGATGCCGGGCACGACTGGCAGGCGGTCGCCGACGGCGCCCACCACGGTCTCAAGCACCGCCAGCTTCTCCTCGAAGCTCAGCGTCGCGCCCTCGCCCAGCGAGCCGAGCGGCACGATGCCGACGCTGCCGCTGTCGGCGAGCCAGCGGCAGTGCTCGGCCAGGAAGGCGTGATCGACGCTGTCATCGGCGGCGAACGGGGTCGTGATAGCGGGAATCACCCCGCGCCAATTCATTTTCAAGGGGTTGCCTCCGTTTCATGATGCGATTGGTCAGTCAATCCCGCCAGGCTGCCGAGCCGGGCGGGGGCGATCGGCGGGCGGATCGAATCCTGGCCCCAGCCGAAGATGAAACTCGTCGCCGGGCCGCAGATCCGGCCCTGGCATGGCCCCATGCCGCAGCGGGTTTGGAGCTTGGCGCCGCGCCAGGAGTCGTGGCCGCTCAGCGCGCCAAACGTCGCGTCCTCGCAGCGGCAGACGATTGTCTCGGGCCGGGCCAGAGTTCGCAGCTCCGGGCGCAGGGCGAAATGGCGCTCCAGGGCGGCGGCGAAGCGGCGGGCGCGGTCGCGGCGAGCCAGCAGCGGCTCGGC
>DASWWB010001138.1:0-4504 GCA_036406115.1 Herpetosiphonaceae bacterium | reverse complement strand
ACCGGCCCCTCAAGCTCGGCGTCGCCCAGGCTGCGCAGCCGCGCCTCCAGCGTCTCCGGCGTCTGATCGACGGCGTGCGGCGCCAGCGGATCGAAGTCGCGCGGCAGGCCGCTGGCGTTGTTCAACAAGTGGCGCACGGTGATCGACGCCGAGGCGGCGGGATCGGCCACGCGGAACCAGGGGAGATAGCGCCGCGCCGGCTCGTCCAGCTCCAGCTTGCCGGCCTCGACCTGCTGCATGATCGCCAAGGCGGTGAACGATTTGGTCAGCGAGCCGATGCTGAAGGCGGTCTGCGGCGTGACCGGCGTCCCGTCCGGCCCGGCAACGCCGTAGCCTTTGAGCGCGATGATCTCGTCGCCGCGGACGATGCCCAGCGCCAGCCCGGGCATGCGCAGCTCCTCCATTTGCCGGGCCAGATAGGCGTCGATCGCCGCCAGATCGGCCCGGGCGCTTGCCAGTCGCGCCGCCGGCCCGAACGCCAGCAGCCAGCCCAGCGCCAGCGTCAGCGCCGCCCGCGCGCCGCGCGCTCTTTTCGTCATTGCCTGCCCTCCTGCGCCGGGCGCCGCGCCGATACATTTTTTCAGCTTGGGGATCGTCCGGCAGCCGTTTGACGCCGCCGTCCCGGCCCCGGTTGCGCGGCGCGGGATTTTGCGGGGATTGCGCGGCCATGGTATCATGGGATCGGTACCGGTACCGTTTTCATGAAAAGAAATATTTGAAAACACGATGCTGAAGGAGCTTGCATGCGGCTGAAACAATCGACAGTCACGATCCACGATGTGGCGCGGGCCGCCGGCGTCTCCGTCAGCACGGCGTCGCGGGTGCTGAACAACAAGGACGATGTGGCGCCCGAGACCTACCGCAAGGTCCGGCAGGTGATGGAGGACCTGAACTACACCGCCAGCCTGGCGGCCAAGAGCATGCGCAGCCGCGCCACCCACGTGATCGGCCTGCTGGTGCCGGAGCTGATCGAGGTCTACTACCACGAGGTCTTGAAGGGCGTCGGATCGGCCATCCGCAACTCGGGCTACGATCTGCTGATCTACACGAGCGGCAGCCCGTCGATGAACCGGCGCGCCTCGTGGGAGCAGGAGCATGTGGCCCTGCTCAGCGGCGGCCTGACCGACGGCTGCCTGATCGTGACGCCCTCGGCGCCGACCTTCCCCAACTCCTCGATGCGGATCGTGGTGGTCGATCCCCACGGCGAGGGCGCCAACGTGCCCTCGGTGGTGGCCACCAACCGCGACGGCGCGCTCCAGGCCATGGACTATCTGACCGGCCTCGGCCACCGGCGGATCGGCTTCATCGGCGGCTACCCCGAGTCGCGCTCCTCCATCCGGCGCCACGAGGGCTACAAAGACGGGCTGGCGTCGGTCGGCGTCGCCTACGATCCGGCCCTGGTCCGGCCTGGCGATTTCACGATGGGCCGGGGCCGTGAGGCGGCCCTGGAGCTGCTGGCGCTGCCCGAGCGGCCGACCGCGCTGTTCGCCGCCAACGATCTGACGGCCTTCGGCGCGATGGAGGCCGCCCGCGAGCTGGGCCTGCGCGTCCCCGAAGATGTGTCAGTCGTCGGCTTCGACAATATCCCCGAGGCCATGCAGTCCTCGCCCCGCCTGACGACGGTCGATCAGTCAATCCGCGAGATGGGCGTGCTCGGCACTCGGCTGCTGCTCGATATTCTCCAGGGCCAGGAGCCGGCCGAGCAGCTGGTCAAGATTCCGACTCGCCTGATTGTGCGCGAGTCCTGCGCGCCGGCGGGGCTTTAGCGCGCCCCGCCTGTCCCCGCGCCGGGTTGAGTCCTCCTTGCAGAAGTTGTCGACCTTGCCCGCCCTCCTTGCAGGAGTTGCCAACCTCCCCCCGCCCTCCTTGCAGGAGGGTGCGCAAGGGGGCATGCCCCCTTGCATCCCCCAATGATACGCGCATAGTCGGTGAGGATTTTTAGTTGGTGGGTACCATGGGTTTTGCGGCGGCAGGGAGCGTGCTGGGGCCGGGGATGGAGCAGGCGCAAGTTGATGATCGATTTAGCGGCGCTTGATTCAGGGCTGCGGCGCTAATCCCCAAGCGGCTACGGAAATAATCTCACCCTCACCGCTAAAAGAAAACACGGGCCGCCCTGCGACGGCCCTGTGCGCCCCGATAATCCCCAAGCGGCTACGGAAATAATCTCACCCTCACCACTAAAACCAAACGCGGGCCGCCCTGCGACGGCCCTGTGCGCCCGAACCCCAAAGAACGCCCATCTCGGCCTTTGGGGGATGCAAGGGGGCACGCCTCCTTGCGCTCCTCCCGCAGGGAGGCGGGGGCGGGCGACCCCCGGGCAGGGGTTGCGAAGGGGACCGCTCCCCTTTTAATCGCGGTAATAGCTCCCCATGCGGGCGTCCAGCGAGACGCCGACGCTCTTGACCTGGGTGTAGAGCTCGATCGCCTCAAGGCCCAGCTCGCGGCCGAGGCCGCTCTGCTTGTAGCCGCCGAAGGGTGTTTCGGTCAGGCCGTCGACCCAGGTGTTGACCCAGACATTGCCGGCGCGGACGCCGCGGGCGACCCGGTGCGCCCGGTCGATGTTGGTGGTCCAGATCGTCGCCGCCAGGCCGTAGATCGAGTCGTTGGCGCTGGCGATCGCCTGGGCCTCGTCGTCGAAGGGCTGGACCACCGCCACCGGCCCGAAGATCTCCTCCTGCACGATCCGCAGGTCGCGCCGCTCGTCGGCGAAGACCGTCGGGGCGTAGAAGTTGCCGCCCAGCCCGGTGCTGACCTGCTCGCCGCCGCAGACCAGCTCGGCGCCCTCGTCGCGGCCGATCGCCACGTAGGAGGCGACGGTCTCAAGCTGGTCGGGCGAGATCAGCGCGCCCATCTGGGTCTCCTTGGCCATCGGGTCGCCGACGCGCAGCGCCCGGGCGGCGTTGGCGAAGCGGTCCAGGAAGCTAGCGTAGATCGAGCGCTCGACCAGGATGCGGGTGCGGGCGGTGCACATCTGGCCGGCGTTGCGGAAGACCGAGGCCAGCGCGCCGTTGATCGCCATGTCGAGGTCGGCGTCGGCGAAGACCAGCGCCGGCGACTTGCCGCCAAGCTCCAGCGAGACCTTCTTGATCGTGCCGGCGGCGGCGGCCATGATCCCGCGGCCGGTCTCGGTCGAGCCGGTGAAGGCCACTTTGTCCACGTCCGGGTGCTGGGTCAGGACCGAGCCGATGCTGGCGCCGGGGCCGGTGATGACGTTCAGCGCGCCGCCGGGGATGCCGGCCTCCTCGATCAGCTTGGCCAGGCGCAGAGCGGTGTGCGGCGTCAGCGAGGCGGGCTTGAGCACCACGGTGTTGCCGCAGGCCAGGGCCGGCGCGATCTTCCAGGCCGCCATCATGATCGGGTAGTTCCAGGGGATGATCTGGGCGCAGACGCCGACCGGCTCGCGCACGGTGTAGGTGAAGAACGAGCCCATCGTCGGCACGGTTCGGCCGCTGATCGTCGGCGCGGCGCCGCCGTAGAAGGCGAAGCTCTCGATCGCCATCTGCACATCGGTGTGGGCTTCGCTGATGGTCTTGCCGCTGTTTTGCACTTCCAGCCGGGCGAACTCGTCCCGGTCGCGCTCCAGCAGCTCGGCGACTTTGAGCAGCAGGCGGCCGCGGCGGGCCGGCGAGAGGCGGCTCCACTTCGGCCCCTCGAAGGCGGCCCGGGCCGCCGCCACCGCCGCGTTGGCGTCGGCGACGGTGCCGCGCGGGACGGTCAGGAACGCCTCGTTGGTGCTGGGGTTGCTGATGGTCATGGTCGCGCCATCCGACGCATCAACCCACTTGCCACCAATGTACATCTGTTCATTCAACATCGAGCTGAGTCCTCCTCGTTGAGTTCAGGCGCGATCTGCGCTGGGCCGATGATAGTGGATGGCGGCTGGCTGCGCAAATTTGGATGGCGCGCCCTCCCCCGCCTCCCTCGCGGGAGGAGCGCAGGGGGCCGATGCCCCCTTGCATCCCCCGACGTCGCGCTGTTGCGGCGAGATGGGTGGTGCCATTCGTTTGCGGCCGTGGTGAGCCGGCGGGTAGCGCGGCGATTGTAGGCGTTGTTGGAATGGTCGATTTGTGGCCCGCGTTCGTTTGTTTTTGCTTGGGGCTTTGCGGTTTTCATTAGCGTATCAGGCTGCTTGGGCTGGGGGCGGTGTAGACTTGGGGCGCCCGTCGGGCGGGTTTGGATTGGCTGAGCGCAAAGGATGATGCTGATGGGTGCTGCGGAACTTTCGATGCTGTGGGAGGCGGCGGCGCCGGCCGAGGCGCTGGCGGGGCGGTTCCAGTTCGATTCGACGGCGGCGGCGGCGGATTGGCTGAGCGCGGCGCTGCTTGAGCGCTACGGCGTGCGCGTCGAGGCTGTCGAGCGGCTGGCGATCAGCTCCTACAATCTGCTGGGCTGGCTGGCGACCGACGAGGGCCCGCTGTTCGCCAAAGCCTGCGCCGCGCTGATCTACCACCCGCTGCTGGAGCGGATGGGCGAGCTGGCGATCTGGCTCGGCGGGCAGGGCATG
>DASWWB010001137.1:0-2082 GCA_036406115.1 Herpetosiphonaceae bacterium | reverse complement strand
CTGGACCCGAAAGCCGATAGCTGACAGCTGATAGCCAATCCTCCCTTGCGCCGCAGGGTGATTCGCGGTATCATGGCCTCACGGAGCAATCCAGTTTGAGCCTTAAGCTCATTGTGACCGGGAAAAGCGTCAAGTGGAGGTTCGAATCCTTCAGCCGCCACCACGAGGCGGCGTAGCCCAACTGGCAGAGGCAGCGCTGGCCCCAACCCAAACTTAATTTCTCGCTCCAAACTCAATATTCGCCATTGATCGCCAAATCGACGGGTCTTAGCCGAACGGCGTTGGATGCTGGTGCAATTTCAGCCTGGCCCGCCACATATGGGCCGGTAGTTTAACAGAAAAACACAACGCAGAATATCTTGAGCCAAGACCTTAAACGTGTTGGCGTGCGCAAATGAATGGCAAACAGAAACCCGGGCGTCGGCTATTCGCCCGGGTTTCGCCTTTTAGACAAGCTTCGCGGGTTCCCATCCGGCGCGCTGCGGGCACGGAACTTGCGGCGGATTACGGCGCGGATCAGTCCGCCGCCAATCTCAGCCGGGCGTAATTGCGAGAACAGGCGCTGTATGCTACAGTGTGCGAGTGATGAATATGCCAGACCTTCCGCCGCGCCCAGGCGGCTACCAACGAATAAAATCCGGCACGGCCAAGGCGTTTTCGGCGCTGCGCCGGTCCCAGGCGGCCCAGAAGCTGAGCGATAATGTTGCCCTGACCATCGCGGTGGTCTTTTTTTTGTTGGCCGGCTTCTTCGTGATTATCGGCGGCGATGAGCCCGATGGCGAGGTGGCGGGCAATCCGACCGCCCAGCCCTCCGCCGAGCCGACGCTTTTCCCCAGCGCCGAGCCATCGGCCACGGCGCCGACCGGCAATCCGCCCGGCGTCACGCCCACCACCGACGATACCGCCACGCCGACCGGCGGCCTGATCGGCCCGTTCCCGCCCTCCGCCAGCCCCGCCGAGGGCTCGACTGAAGAAACGCCCGGCGGCACGACCTACCCCAGCCCGAATAACCCGGTCGGCGTCGGCACGCCGCCGCCGGCGGTGTTCGAGACCGCGACCCCGACCTTCGGCGTCGGCCCGATCGCCACCTTCCCGTCGCTGCCCACCTTCAACCCGGCGCCGCCCACCTCGCCTGGTGGCGGCCGGCCCACTGCCACCACGGGCCTCGATGAGCAGGCCACGCCGACCGGCAGCAGCTATCCCAAGCCCACCGAGCAGGCGCCGACCAATATCCCGGCCTTCACCGACACCCCCGACAGGGTGACGCCGACCTCGCCCGGCAGGGCCACGCCGACCTCCGACTTCCCGACCGAGGAGCCGCGCGAGACGCCTGACGACGGCGCCACGCCGACCGGCGAGCCGCAAGAGCCCGAGGCGCCGACCGAGACGCCGACCGAAGCGCCGCCGACCGCCACGCCGACGCCTGCCGTCGCGATCCTGCGCGGCAACTTGCGCTGGACCGCTGCCAACAGCCCGGTCCGCCTGAGCAAGGACAGCCTGCTGGCCGCCGGCTCGACCCTGGCGATCGAGCCCGGCGTCGAGGTGCAGGTGGCGCCCGGCGCCTCGCTGATCGTCGACGGGACTCTGAGCGCCGCCGGCACCGCCGCCAATCCGATCAAGTTCCGCAAGGGCGGCGAGGGCAGCTGGGGCTCGCTGGTGGTCAACGAGGGCGGCAGCGCCAATTTCTCAGGCCTCGATGTCCGCGGCGCCGGCTCCGGCGGGGTGGTGGTGGCGGCGCTCGGCGGCAAGACCACGATCACCGACAGCCGCTTCAGCGAGAACCGCGGCCAAATCCTGGTGGCGGGCGGCGATCTCGATATGCAGGGCAGCGTGGTCAGCGGGCCGGCGCCCTTTGCCGCCAGCCTCGCTGCAGGCGACACGCTGCGGCTCAAGTTCAATAATTTCACCAACACTGCGAGCGACGGCGCGACCGGCGTGACCGTCAACAGCGGCACCTCGGATGCGACGATCGATGTCCAGGGCAATATCTTCAAGGGCAGCAGCGGCGTCAATCTGCTCCTCAACTTCAGCGAGCCGCTGACCGCGCTGTTCCAGTGCAACAGCTTCGTCGGCGGCTCGGTC
>DASWWB010001136.1:0-8050 GCA_036406115.1 Herpetosiphonaceae bacterium | reverse complement strand
GACGGTGATCAGCCGCGAGCCGACCCGCACCAGCCCCACCGCCAGCGCCACGCCGACCAGGCCGAAGCGCGGCAGCAGCAGGTACACCAGCGGGATCACCAGCAGCGCAGCGACCCGCGACCAGATCACGGCCTTGTAGTGCTCGTAGACCATCAGCACGTTGTGCGGCACGCTCAGCAGCGATTCGGCGAAGGTGAAGGCGATGAAGATGATGATCAGCGCGGCGGTTTCCTGGTATTTGGGGTACAGCGCCTGGAGCATGCGCGGCGTCAGCAGGGCGAGCCCGACGCCGGCCGGCACCACGATCAGCCAGATCATCCTGGTCAGGCTGGCGTGGGCCTCGCGCAGCGCCGCCGGGTCGCGCCGCGCTTTGATCCTGGTCAGCAGCGGCGTCATCACCCCGCCCAGCGGCGTCCAAACATAGCCCAGATAATCTTTGGCGAACTTGTAGGCGAAGCCCAGCAGCGCGATCTCGGTCGAGTTGAGCAGCGCCGCCGCGAACACCAGTACGAACTGGATGTCATAGAGCCAGGTGCTGACCTGCATCAGGTAGGAGACGCCGGCGAAGCGCGCGAAACGGCGCGGCAGATCCTCCGGCGGCGCGCCGCTGCCGGGCTTGTCCTCCAGCTCGCCGCTGGCGCGCCGAGCCTGCCAGGCCGCCAGCGCCACGCTCGCCAGCGGCGTCAGGACCATCCCCAGCAGCACGCCGTTGACGCCCCAGCCCAGCAACAGGAAGATCGTCACCAGGATCGGCTGGAGCAGCGTGGTCGCCAGGGTGATCAGATTCCATGCCCGCTGCTTGAAGTAGGCGGTCAGGAACTGCATGTAGACATCGAACAGCGCGCCCAGCACCAGCAGCGCGCTGACGACGCCCAGGAACAGCCGGCCGTCCTGCTCGATCTGGCTGACCAGCGCCTCGTCGGCGGCGAGCTGGGCGGCGAGGTCGGCCCGGGCCTTGGCGTGGCCGGCGTCGGCGGGCAGCGCCGCCAGCTGTGTCTGGCGGTCGGCGACGGTCTCGCGCTGCGACTCGGACATGTAGCCCGTGAGCGGGCCGCCGAGCAGGTTGAGCGCGAGGATCAGCGCCGCGAGGATGCCCAGCTTGAGCCGGATCATCCGATTCATAAAGCGCCGGACGCCCCGCTTGCCCTCGCTCTGCTCGATCTCGGGGATGAAGCGCGGCAGCGCCCGCTCGACGCCCAGGTCGGCCCATAGGCCGATCGTCGAGGCCATGGTGGTGAGCAGGAACAGCAGGCCGACCTGCTCCAGGCTAAGCGTCTGGTAGTAGATCACGCTGGCGACGATGCCGACCAGGAAGCGCGCCGGGAACAGCAGCGTGTTCCAGACGGTCGCGCTCCACACTTGCTGGGATAAGCTGGGCTGGCCCTTGGTCATTGGTGAGTCCTGAGGCGAGGCGTGCGCGGCGCGCGGCAGGTTGATTGGCTGATCGGATCAGCCAAGTCGATTAAATAGAGAAACAACCCAGGGACCCCTGACCCCTGGCCCCTGATCCCTGACCCCTGACAGCCCATCAACGAACCCCGGTGGCGACGATGCCGTTGCCGACGAGCGGCGGGTAGGGCACCGCCAGCGGGTTGCGGTGGGGCGGCAGCCATGCGGCGGGCTTGAAGCCGGTGCGGACGCGCGGGCTGCTGAAGCCGATCTCGGCCAGCTCGCGGCCCAGGCGCGCCGGGGTGTAGAGATTGATGTGGGTGGGATCGGTGTCGCCGGACCAGACCCCGCCGATCAGCGGCATGGTGACGCGGCGGATGTCCCACAGGTTGGGCGTGGTCAGCAGGATGACGCCGCCCGGCCGCAGCACGCGCCGGCACTCGCGCAGGAACGTCGGGCCGTGGGGCACGTGCTCGATCACCTCATTGGCGATCACCAGGCCGAAGGTTTCGTCAGGGAACGGGAAGCCGGCGTTGGCGTCCATCTGGGCCAGGCCCTGGGAGCGGACCAGCGGCGCGGCCTGGCGCAGGGCGTACATGCTGGCGTCCACGCCGTAGACCTCGATGCCGCGGCTGGCCAGGTAGCGCAGCCCGGGGCCGGCGCCGCAGCCGACATCCAGCGCCGGCCCGGCGGGCAGAGTCGCGCCCAGCCCGGCCAGGGCGAACATCCGGCCGTATTGGACGGCGATTTTGCGATCAGATTTGCTCACCTGGGGAGCGAAATATTTCGTTTCGTCGATCGCCTGCGCCATCGATTACCTCGCGATACACGGCCTCAAGCTGGCCGGCAAGCCGGGTCGGATTATACCATATTTCACAGGTTCGCCGCCCCCCGGCCCGCAGCCGGGCCTGGAGCGCCTGGTCGCCGAGGATGCGCAGGGCGGCGGCGGCGACGGCTTCGGCGCTGTCGTAGTCGGCCAGCAGCCCGTTCTCGCCGTCGCTGACAATCTCGCTCACGACCGGGATGTTGCTGGCGACGATCGGCGCCTCGGCGGCCATGGCCTCCAGCAGCGTCAGGCCGAAGCCCTCGTAGCGGGTCGGGGTCAGATAGGCGTCGCAGGCGCGAAAGAGATTGACCAGCGCCGTGTCGTCGACCCTGCCGAGAAAGGCGATATGGTCGGCGATGCCCAGCTCGGCGCCGATCCGCTCGACCTCGGCCCGCTCGGCGTGGTTGATGCCCGAGACCATCAGCAGCGTGGCGGCGGGATGCTCGCGCAGGATCGCCGGCATGGCCCGCAGCGCCAGATCGTAGCCTTTGCGCGGCGTCAATTGGCCGACAAACAGCAGCCAGGGCCGCGGGTAGTCCAGCGCCGGCGGCTGGAGCGGCTCGCCGGTGACCGCCGCCAGGTCGATCCAGAGCGGGACGACAGTCTGCGGCTGCTGGCGGCCCATCCGGCGCATCTCCTGGGCCTCGAACTCCGAGCAGGGGATGAGGTGGCGGGCGCGGGCCAGCGGCATGTGGAGCCGGTAGTTGCGGATCAGGTCGCGGGCCTGGCGCCAGGAGCGGGCCGCGCGCAGGCGCCGCGCGAGCTGGCGGCGGTCCCAGATCAGCCGCTCGTAGCGCGGCGTCGCGTCGAGCGGGCGCTCGCGGTCGTCGACGAGGTAGGCGTCGTGGAACGGGCCGAGCCAGGTGTAGGCGGTCGGGATGGCGCGCCGCTCGGCCCAGGCCGTGACCTGGGCCGCCAGCACGTTGCGGGGGTGCATCAGGTGGATGAGATCGGGCGCGGGCCCATCAGCCAGCGCCGCCGCCAGCTCGCGGTTCGGCCAGTAGCCGGAGCGCACCCGCTGGACATCGACGCCGCCGATCGTTTCGCGGCGGCTGGCTAGCGCGGGGCGGGCCGGGTCGCGGGTGCCGATCGCCCGCACCGCGTGGCCGCGCTTGGCCAGGTCGAGGGCCACGATCCGCTCGGGCCAGTTGCGGAAGGCCGCGGTGACCCCGCCCAGCCCCACCACCAAAATCTTCATGAACGAACGCTCCTAGGCCTGCGCCGACTCGGCCTTGCCGATCGCCCGGCGCAGGTTGTCATTGTCGTTGGCTTGCAGATAGAGCCGCGCGGCCTGGCGGTAATCCTCCATGGCCCGGCGGCGGTTGCCCAGCTGGGCGTGGGCGTCGCCGCGCCGCTCATGCAGCGCCGCCGACGGCCCCGCGTCCAGCGCCCGGCTCCACTCCTCGACGGCCCCGGCGTAGTCGCCGGCCTGGTAGCGGGCCGCGCCGCGCTGGGCCCGCACGAGCGACTCGGCGTCGTGGCCGTCCGGTTCGGCGGGCGCTGTCGCCAGGTAGCGGCGGATGCCTATGATACAGCCAATTGTGAGCGTGAGCGTCAGCGTGAAGATGATCAGCGTGCCGAGCCATTGGCGTGCGAAGTTCTTGATGACCGGCAGCGCGTCGGGATGGCTCTGATTGACGTAGGCGGTGACGATTGTTCCGACCGGCGGCAGGTCGTCTTCCATGTCCCGGGCGTAGGCCTCGACCCGCTGGCCGGCCGGGGTTGTGTATTGAAGATACGGATAGTGGAAGCCGCGGCCGGCGGGAGCCCCGCCGATTACTGTCGCCTGGACCGTCACTGACTGATTGATGTCGATCGCCTTGATGACCAGCGCCGCGAGCGACAGGAGGCAGGTGGCGCCCAGGGCGTAGACGATGGCGATCGGATGTTCGCGGAAGAAGCGGAACAATGCCCATAGCTGGAACATAATGCGTCCTCGTTTGTAATGATCGATAGCGTCAGGCGGTGGTCTGGGTGACTTTGCCCATGGCGCGGCGCAGATTGTCCTCGTGGTTCTCTTTGCGATACATGCGGACGGCGCCCCGGTAGTCGGCGGCGGCGGCCCGGTCGCCCAGGCTGGCGTGGGCGTCGCCGCGCCACTCGTAGGCCATGCCGGACGGCGCGTCGTCGATCACAAGGCCCAGGTCATGGACCGCGCCGCGCAGGTCGCCGGCCTGGTAGCGGGCGATCGCGGCCTGGAGCCGGTCGCGGGTTTTCGGATCGGGTTTGCGCGGCTTGCCGCTGGTGAAGTAAAACACGGCGCTGGCGATGACGGCGAGAACGGCGATCCCGCCGGCGAAAATATAGCCGCCCCAGAGCGTGTTGAAATCCTTGACCAGCACGCCGCTCGGCAGGTCCGGATACTTCGAATCGACATACACCGTGATCAGCGCGCCGATGACCGGCCTGGCGCTTATCTTGGTTTCGGCCGTTTTCTCGTACATCTGGCCGTTGGGCAGGGCGTAGGAGACGACGGGATAGTAGCCGGTGACGCGGCGCTGGCCGCTGCCCCGGGCGCGGCGGTATTCGATCCTGTAGGCGATGATCTCCGCGTCGATCTCGTGCGACCGGCGGATCTGCGACGCCTGGTCCAGCGCCATGAGCATGACAAACAGCAAGCCGAGCGCGCTGAGCGCTAGCGTGAGCCCCGGATAGTCCTTGAGCAGCGCGAGGAACCGCAGCATAGAGGGCCTCTTTTCGGATGAGATAGGCTGGATAGCGGGAGCGGCGCGGCGGCGTACAGATGGATCTCTCGCCGCCGCGTGTGTCAGGCGGTGGCTTGGGCGACTTTGCCCATGGCGCGGCGCAGGTGGTCGCCGTGGTTCTCGCGCTGGTACATGTGGGCGGCGGCCTGGTAGTCGGCGGCGGCGGCGGCCCGGTCGCCCAGGCTGGCGTGGGCGTCGCCGCGCCACTCGTAGGCCATGCCGGACGGCGCGGAGCCGATCGCCATGCTCAGGTCATGGACCGCGCCGCGCAAGTCGCCGGCCTGGTAGCGGCGACGCCGTCCTGCAACGGGTCGCGCCAGGCCGGCGCCGGAGCGGCGAACGCGGCGGGCATGGCGGCAGGGACCGGCTTAGGCGGCTTGGCGCCGGCGTTCCGGCGCAGGTAGAAGATCAGGCTGGCGCCAAAGAGCAGCGCGCCGATCGAGCCGGTCGTCACCAAGCCGCCCCAGAGCGCCCAGAAATCTTTGATCAACACGCCCTGCCGCAGGTCGGTCGGGTGGACATAAATGGTGATAGGGGAGCCGGGGGCCGGTTTGGCGCCGATCTTGGTGATCGCGGTTTCCTCGCGGCGCTGGCCGCTGGGATGGGTGTAGGAGACGATCGGGTAGTAGCCGCTGACGCGGGTGCCGCCGCGCCGGGTGCGGCTGGTGGCGGTCTTGGAGTCGATGACGGTGGCTTGGATCTCGTGGGCGGCCCGCAGCTGGCCCGCCGTGGCGAACGCATCGAACAGCACGAACGCCAGGCCGAACGTGCTCAGGATCAGGGCGACGCCCGGATACCGCTTCATGAAGCCCCAGATACGCATGGGAAAACCCTCCTCAGATGATGGGACGATGGGATGGACGGGCCGCGCCGGCGGGTCTCAAGCCGTTCGGCGGGCTTTGCAATCATACGTGAAAAGGCGGCGTTTGTCTCGCGCCCGGCGACCGATCCGCCGCTAGCGGCGCTGGCGCAGCAGGACGAAATCGCCCCGCTCGGCGGCCAGCTCCCAGCGCGGATCGGCCAGGTAGCGCTCCAGGGCCGGCAGCACTTTGTCGCGGCTGCTCGGCGGGTTGCGGTCGGCGACCAGGTACTCGGCGCGGTCGACGTACTCCGGCGGGTACGAGTTGTTGCCGGGGAAGAAATAGATCTCCTGGCGCTGGGCGAGATGGGGCGCCAGGAAGGTGCCGGCGGCCACGGCGGCGTCGGGCGGCACCAGGGCCAGGATCGCCCGCGCGTCGGCCAGCCGGCCTGCCGGCTCGCGGTTGTTGAGCAGGCTCAGCGCCACGTTGTTCATGGTCGCGTTGGCCCAGAGCGCGCCGAGCAGCAGCAGGCAGGTCGCCCCGCTGATCAGCCGCGCCCGCGCCGCCGGCGAGCGGCCCAGCCACTCCGCCAGCCAGCGCAGCCCCTCGGCCGCCGCCACCAGCAGGAAGGGATAGACCAGCGCCGGGTATTGGTAGAAAAGATTGAACTGCACCGCGTTGGGCGAGATCAAGTTGAGCATCAGCACCGGCAGCGCCAGGATCAGTGTCGGGCTGAACAGCGCCAGGAAGCCCTGGAGCCCGAACAGCTTGAGCAGGTAGCTCAGCTTGGGCGGCGTCGTGATCGTGCGCAGGGTCAGCAGCGGGTCGGTCAGCATGGTCCTGATCACGTCGCCGACGCTGTTGCCCAACGCGCCGTAGCTGTAGATCTTGGTGATGAAATCGCCGTCGCTGAAGCGCGGCACGATCACGCCCAGCGCCACCGCGACCCAGGCCGGGCCGATCAGCAGCGGGACGGCGGCGAAGCGCCAGGGCCGCCGCGTCAGCAGCGCGTAAAGGCCGAAGGCGATCAGCGTGAAGCCGGCCTCGGTCTTGGTGCACATCATCAGAAACAGGAACAGGGCGTACCAGCCCAGCCGGCCCCGGCGCAGGAACAGCAGCGCGCAGAGCGCGAATGGCACCATGAACGAGCGCAGCTGGAACTCATACATATTGATGTGCTGGGTCGTGGGATGGAGCAGATAGATCCCCGCCAGCGCCAGCGCCTGCCAGCGGCGCGGCAGGATCTCGGCGCCGATCAGGTAGAGCGGCCAGGCGGCCAGGCCCAGCGCCAGGCTTTGCAGCACCAGCAGCGTGTAGGGCGACTGGTGCAGGCCGTAGAGCAGCGCCAGCGGAATCTGGAGCAGCACCGGCCCGTCGTCGAAGTCATACTGCATCATGGCGAAGACTGAGGTGCGGAACGGCCGGCCGTGGAGCGTGTTCCAGATCGCCTGCTCGTTGCCGGCCATGTCGAAGCCCTGGCGCAGCCAGGCCAGCTTCAGGCCGGACAGCGCGGCGAAGGCCAGCACGTAGCCGACGATCGCCAGCGCCAGCAGCCGCGGCGCCCAGGCGTCGAGCCATGCCGCCAGCCGCGCCGCCCGGCCCTGCTGCTCGTTTAAGTCGATTGGCTTGGCGGGGGCTTCGGCGCTCATCGCCGCCCTCCCGATTCGCCGATCGCCCCGTAGGCCGCCTCGACATTGGCGGCGATCCGCTCCCAGGCAAACGAGCGGCGGACGTGCGCGCCGCCGGCGTCGGCGTAGCGCCGGCGGGCCGCATGGTCGCCAAGCAGCGCCATGACCGCCGCCGCCAGCCCCGCCGGGTCGCTGGCCGGGAAACGCGCGCCGGTCTCGCCGTCGATGACGACATCGTCGTAGCCGGGCCAGGCCGAGGCCAGCACCGGCAGGCCGCAGGCCATGGCCTCGGCCAGGACCATGCCGAAGGTTTCGCTGGCGTACGAGCAGCCGATCGCCAGGTCGGCGGCGGCGAAGTAGCGCGGCAGCTCGCGGTGCGGCACCACGCCGGTGAACAGCACCTGCTCCGTCACGCCCAGCTCTGCCGCCTGCCGCTCCAGCTCGGCCCGCGTCTCGCCGCCGCCGATCACGACCAGGCGGACGCCGGGCATGGCCGGCAGCGCGGCGATGGCGTGGCGGTGGCCTTTCCAGGGCATCATGCGGCCGGGCAGCAGCACGACATGCTCCTGGCCGCCGCGCAGCTCGGCGCGCAGGGTCGGCTCCGGCGCCAGCGGCCGGAAATGTTCGATGTCGACGCCGTTGTGGACTACCGTCGCCGTCCGGCCGTAGCGCTCATGCAGCGTTGCGGCGTTGAAGGACGAG
>DASWWB010001135.1:0-4435 GCA_036406115.1 Herpetosiphonaceae bacterium | reverse complement strand
TTTTCTCATTACAAATGCTGCTTCTGAAAGTTTATCTTTCTTTTGTGGGATTTTCTCATCAAGAATATTTTCAAACAAAAATTTCAATCTACTCTCGATCAATGAACACCAAGCAACCACAAATCCTACATAAAATGATCTTTTGATAGTATGGTAATTCGAATACATTTCGTTATCCCAATCATCGTGGTAATCCACGACATAGCGAGCTTCTTCCAATAAATCCCCCCTTTCCTCTTCTTTAATTTCATCATTAATCAATTTTTCATATAAATCACGGATTTCTATCTCTCTATCCTTACGTCGCACATTATCTTTACTCTCTTTATCTAGAAGAAGTTCATTAATACCATTCAAATAAACTTCCAAATCATCCAGATCAATATGCCGCATCTGAAAAAAGAAGCGCATTTTTTCGATAAATTTCTTAGCCATAGAGCCTCATCTTGAGAAAAATCAGAATGAAACCAGCCGGAACATCATATTCCGGCTGGCTTCATCGCAGCCCTACGCCGACGCCCCGCTCTCCAAAAAGTCCTCCACGCGGGCGCGGGGGCGGACGAGGACATTGCGGCCGACGGTGGCGCGGGGGGCGATGCGGGCGTTTTTGCCCACGACCGTGAGGCCGGTGTTGAGCAGCTGGGGCAGCTGCTCGTTAGGGCGGTTGGGCGCGCCCTCGCCCAGCCGGGCCTCGGCGCCGACCTGGGCGCCCTTGTCGAGGATGCAGCGGTCGATCACCGCGCCGCGCTCGACGATCGCATCGGTCATGATGATCGAGTCGCGCACCACCGCGCCCTCCTGGATCACCACGCCGGGGCCGATCAGCGAGCCGACCACGTGGCCGTCGATCCGGCAGCCGTCGCAGAGCAGGCTGCGCTCGATCGCGGCCTGGGCGCCAAGCTGGGCGGCCGGCCGCTCCTCGGACTTGGTGTGGACCACCCACTCCGGGTCGTAGAGATCCAGCGCCGGCGTCTCGGCCAGCAGCGCGATGTTCGACTCGTAGAACGACTGCAAGGTGCCGACATCGGCCCAGTAGCCGCTGAACAGCGACGACGCGACATTGGCGCGGGAGATAATCGACGGCAGCAGCTCGCGGCCGAAATCGGCGGCGTCGCTGTCGCGCAGCGCATCGACCAGGAACTGCTTGCGGAAGGCGTAGATGCCCATCGAGGCCAGGTTGCTGGCGGTGCGGCGCGGCTTCTCCTCGAAGCGCGCCACCCGGCCGTCGGCGTCGGTCGTGACCATGCCGTAGCGATGGGTCTCGTGGGGCGGCACGCTGTGGACCGCGATCGTCACATCGGCGCCGCGCTGGGCGTGGACCGCCAGCAGCATCCGGTAGTCCATCTTGTAGACATGATCGCCCGCCAGCACCAGCACCGTATCGACGAAGCGCTCCTCGATCACATCGAGATGGTAGCGGATGGCGTCGGCGGTGCCGCGCTGCCAGCCGGAGCCGTCGCGGGTCGGCCAGGGGTGGAGCACCCGCACGCCGCCCTGGATGCGGTCCAGGTCCCAGGGCTTGCCGACGCCGATATGCTCGTGGAGCGAGCGCGGGTAGTGCTGGGTCAGCACGCCGACATCGTAGATGCCGGAGTTGACGCAGTTGGAGAGGGCGAAATCGATAATCCGGTATTTGCCGGCGAACGGCACCGCCGCCGCCGAGCGCTCGTGGGTCAGCACGCTTAGCGCCGGGCTTTCGCCGCCGGCCATGATCAATGCCAGGACACCTCGCATATGCGCGCTCCTTTTCAGATACTCTCGCCGCTCGGCACGTCGCCGCCGAAGGCCTCTTCGTCGCGGTCGGCGTTGATCACGACATTGCGCCCGACGCTGATGTTGGCGGGCAGATGGGCGCCCTTGCCAACCACCGTGATGCCGGTCGTCAGCTTGTCGGGATGGGCCCGGTTGGGCGGATTGTCATCGCCGGCGCCGAGCTGCACATTGGCGCCCACCACCACGTCCTTGTCCACGATCACCTTGTCAAGCACCGCGCCCGGGCCGATCCACGTGTCGGTCATGACAATCGAATCGCGCACGATCGCGCCGGGCGAGACATACACGCCGGGCGAGAGCACCGAGCGCTCGACCGTGCCGCGCACCACGCAGCCGTTGCAGATCATCGAGCGCTCGACGTGGCTCTGGGGGCCGAACTTGGCCGGCGGCCGCTCCTCGGAGCGGGTGTGGATCAGCCACTCGGGATCGAACAGATCGAGCGTGCAGCTGGGATCGAGCAGCTCCATGCTGGTCTCCCAGTAGGAGTCGATCGTCCCCACGTCGACCCAGTAGCCGTCGAAGCTATGGGCCACGACCCTGTCGGCGCCGATCATGGCCGGGATGACATGCTTGCCGAAGTCGAGCGCCGGGTATTTGGCGCTGGTCTCGCGCAGGCGGCGGATCAAGGCCTCGGCGCTGAAGACATAGATGCCCATCGAGGCCAGGGTGCCTTTGTCGCGCGCCTTGGGCTTCTCGCTGAACTCGACGATCTCATCCTGCTCATTGACCGACATGATGCCGAAGCGGTCGGTCTGCTCCAGCGGGACGTGCATCACCGCCACCGTCAGGTCGGCGTTCTGGCGGGCGTGGGTGGCGAGGATGTCGCGGTAGTCCATCTTGTAAATATGGTCGCCGGAGAGGATGAGCACCGCGTCGGCGCGGCGATCCTCGATGAACGCGATATTCTGCAAGATGGCGTCGGCGGTGCCCTGGTACCAGCTCTGATCGTTGCGGCCCTGGTAGGGCTGGAGCAGGCGCACGCCGCCGCGCAGGCGGTCGAGGTCCCAGGGCTTGCCGATGCCGATGTGATCGTTGAGCGAGTGGGGGCGGTATTGGGTGAGGACGGCCACATCGAAAATGCCGGAGTTGACGCAATTGGAGAGAGTGAAATCGATGATGCGATATTTGCCCGCGAAGGGCACGGAGGGCTTGGCGCGCTTCTCGGACAGGACGCTGAGGCGCGTGCCCTCGCCGCCTGCCATAATCATCGCAGCTACCCGCATAGGGACACCTCCTTCGGCGACGGACTCGGAATCCGCCTGAATTGTACCTGACGGCGCGGGGAATGCGCAAACGCCCCCGGAGATAGGCTATTCGGCTATCAGCTGTCAGCTATCGGGACACGTCCCGGAGCAAGGTGCGTTCCTTGAGCCAACGCGAAGCCTCCCAAGTCGCTCCCTGATAGCTGACAGCCGATAGCTGAATCCCCTAAAACGCCCCAGGCCCCGTCAACGTGACGGAGCCTGGGAGGATGGGGGGCGCTCGCCGCGCTAGCCCTTGAGGCTCAGCAGCCGGCGCAGCTCCTGCTCGACAGCCTGGGCGGAGCCGGGCAGGACGGTGAAGATGGTCTCGCCGTTCTGGACCGTCGGCCGGAGCAGCCAGAGCCGCTCGGGGCCCTGGAGCAGCAGCGCGCCGTGGTTCGAAACCGGCGACCGGTTCTCGTCATACTCGACCAGCATGATGCTGCCCTGGTACTGGGCCTCGCTGGCGTCGACCGACAGCATCGGGATAAGATCGGCCGGGACGCCGGCCTGGCGCAGCCGGTGGCTGACCGCCGCGTCGGGATTGGTCAGCACCTCCAGCACCGCGCCGGGGGCGTCGAAGGGGGCGAACTGGGCGGCGCCGCGCGGCGGCTCCAGGAACGACAGCGCGTCGCCGATCAGGCGCTCGGTGCTGTTGAACACCGAAAGCTGATGGACCACGCCCTGCTCGATCGTATGCTCAATCCACTGGTTCTGGGCGTGATGGATGGAAAAAGCCAGCTCGCCGGCGATCTCGCCGTCGGAGACAGCCTTGCTGAAGCGAAAACTGTAGTCGGCGTCGACCAGCACCCGGGCCAGGGCCGCCGTGTTCTCCTCAAGATTGATGGAGCCATCGCCGCCGACCGCCATCATCTCGCGAGCCATCAGGCTGTGGGCGGCGGTGAGCATCCGCTGCTCCAGCTGATCGTCGTTCAACTCCTCATCGAACGTGCCGGCCAGCAGCGCGCGGCCCTCGTCGCGGAAACCGCTCATCGCCAGCAGATACGTCAATTCCTCGACGCTGAATCTGAAAGTCCCTTCGTTCACAGTCCTTGCCTTTCAGTACAGAAACCTAGACGCTCCGATGATGAAATCCTCTCGGCCATGGCCTTGCGGGATGCGTGCGACGCGCCTCACCTGCCGACAGTTCGCCGCAGCCGCTTGCCTGGTGGCATCGCGTGGCGCGTTTGTCCGTCGTCTCTGGCGCGCCGGAGCGGGGGCGAACGGCAGACGGAGGTATTATCGGCGCTGCGCTGGGTATCGTCAATCCCTCGGCCGGGGCCGGCGGCGGGACGAGCCGGCGACGGATGCCAAAGCGCGGCCGCGCCGGGCCGCGAACGGCTTGCGGCGGGCGAAGCAAGTGGCGCCTGCGCGGCCAGACCGGGGGGTTGCCAGCGGCCGAGGACTCGGTGGCTGGCGCC
>DASWWB010001134.1:0-2408 GCA_036406115.1 Herpetosiphonaceae bacterium | reverse complement strand
CCGCGCCCGCCAGCGCGCCCAGGCGAGGAGAATATGGTTGCGCCCAAGGTTCATGATTGGCCCCGCAAGCTCCTGATTCGATCATCTTCCCCCCAGTATAGCGGAGCCGGGCGCCGGCTGCGTACCACAGCGGGAGTATCCGCAGCGCGCAGCCGGCGCCGCCCCGGCAGCCCTGCCTGAACCTTTCTCCGCCCCCCGGTATCAATCTAGCAGGCCGCCGCAGTGAGATCGGCGACCGATGGCCTGAATCCGCCCCAATCGCCCAGAAGCAGCGAACTGCCGGCAACAGCCGGCCGCTTCGGGCTGCGCGGCGCCGGGCGGCAGGCGAGAACGGGGGGAGACACATGGGCGGACAGGGCGAACGGGGGCGCCGGGGGCTGGCGCGGAGGCTGCTCGACAGGCGGTTGGCCTGGGGCCTGGTCGGGCTGCTGATTGTCTTGCGCTTCAGCGCCGCCCACTACCAGGCGTCGCCCTCGCTCGCCCTGCCGCTCGCCACGCTGGGCGACGCCGGCCTGCATCCCATCGAGCAAGGGCCGAACGGCCCGTTCCGCTGGACCGACGGCGCGGCCCGAATGTCAATCAGCGGCGCTGGCGCGAGCGGCAGCCTGCATCTGCGGGCCTACCTCCCGCCCGCAAACGGCCGGCGGGCGGTGGTGCGGATCCGCGGCCACGCCGCGATCTACGCCGGAACCATTTTGCTCGCCAAGGCCGGCGCCCTCGCCGGGCGGCCCTACACCACCAGCCTGTACCGCCGGTTCCGTGACATGCTCGGCTGCTTCGACGAGGACGGTTTCCGCATGGCGCCGCTGGTCGAGAGCGGCCACGTCATCACCGCCCAGGGCTCGTTCTTCGCCGACTTCGGGCTGCGCCTGGCCGAGCGGCTCGGCGCCATGCGCGACGCGGAGGCGGTGGCCGCCTACTACGGCGGCCGGGGCGATATCCGCTGGGAAGATTGACGCCGCCAGCGCCGACGCCCCAGCGCGCCATCCTCCAGCCGGGCCGCCCGCCAGCCACCGAACATGGGGCATGGCCGGTGGGCTACAATCAGGCAGTATTCGCCCAGCGGCCGCCCGGCCGCCCGAGGAGCCACCGCATGATCAATCGCATTCTCAGCCCGGCCAAAGCCCTGCGCACGCTGCGCAAAACCGCCCTGCTGCTCGACGGCCTGCTCGCTCCGGTCAGCCAGGCGCAGGCAGCCGCCCTGCGCGACGGCGCCGATGGCTGGTCTGTCCTCTCCATCGCCTGCCACCTGCGCGACTACGAGCGCATCATCGCCGGCAGGCTTGACGACATCCTGGCCCGCGAGCGGCCGGCCCTCGCCGACATGGACAATGACGCCCTGGCCGCCGTCAATCGCTACGCCGACCAGGAGCTGGGGACCGTGCTGGCCGAGCTGCGCGCGGGGCGCCAGGCGCTCCTCGACCGGCTCGCCGGCCTCGCCGACGAGCAGTGGGGGCGCGAGGGCGTCCATCCGAGCCAGGGGCCGGGCACCGTGCTGGATATCGCGATCAACGCCGGGCTGCACGATGTCGATCATCTGGAGCAGCTGGCCCGCTGCCTGGCCGGCGCCTGACGGACCCGCCGTCACGCTTCGTCGAGCCAGGCGGCGAGCCGGGCGGCGGGATCGGCGGCGGCGAAATCGTGGCGCTCGGCCATGGCGTAGATCAGCCACAGCTCGCGGAAAAAGCGCGGCCCGGCGAGCCAGATCGGCACGCCCAGGGCGTGGGCGTAGCCCAGCTCGGCGAAGGTGCCGTAGGCGCTCTGGGTGTTGATCCAGGCGAACACCAAATCGCTCTGGCGCAGCGCCTCGCAGCAGAGCCGGCGCACGCCGTCGCCGGGGGGGCCGGGCGGCTCCGGGTCGTCCGGCGGCGCGAGATCCTCGGTGTGGTCCATCAGGAACGGGCCGCTGAAATCGTGGCGGCCGAACAGCGCGCCGGCCAGGATCGGCCAGCGCCGGTGGCGGCGGACATGGGCGCGGACATCCGGCGCCGCGCCGGGCGCCAGCAGCGCCGCGCGCCAGTCCGGCTCGGTCATTTTGCCCGCGAGGTAGATTCGCATCGGGGAGGGGCCTTTCTTCCGGGCGGCGCGGCGGCTCATCCGCAGCGCGGAGGCCGGCTCGGTCTGAGGGACCTGGGAGCGCGGCGCGCGATCTGCCACCATGCCAGCCATCAACCGCTAGTGTAGCATGGAGAACCCGATGCACGAGGAGCACCGCCCGTCCCGTCCGCCCGCCCCGCCGCTGCGCGAGCGCCTGAAGCACGATGTGCTCGCGGCGACCAAAGCGCGCCAGTCCGCCGCCGTCACGACCCTGCGCTCGCTGCTGGCGGCGATTGACAACGCCGAGGCCGTCGATCCCGCCACCGTCGCCGCCGCGCCGGGCCGGCCCGCGCCGACCGAGGTGCCGCGCA
>DASWWB010001133.1:0-2000 GCA_036406115.1 Herpetosiphonaceae bacterium | reverse complement strand
GTCATGAGTTTCCACTGGGCCTCGACCTCGTCGCGGCGGGTGAAAAGCGTCGGGTCGCCGAGCATCGCGTCCAGCAGCAGCCGCTCGTAGGCCTCGGGCGCCGCCACGCCAAACGAAGCGCCGTAGCGGAAATCCATGTTCACCGGATGGATCGTCATGCGCTGGCCGGGCTGCTTGGCGCCGAACTTGAGCGAAATGCCCTCGTTGGGCTGGATGCGCAGCGCCAGCACATTGGGCTGGATGTCCTCGCGCAGCTCGGGGAACAGCAGCAGCGGCGGCAGCTTGAACTGGATGGCGACCTCGGTCACGCGCTTGGCCAGCCGCTTGCCGTGGCGCAGGTAGAACGGCACGCCTGCCCAGCGCCAGCTTTCGATCTGGAAGCGCAACGCGACGAAGGTCGGCGTGATCGAATCTTGCGCCACGCCCTGCTCCTGTTTGTAGCCGGGCACGTCCTCGCCGTTGATGCTGCCGGGACCGTACTGGGCGCGCAGCGCATTGGCGTCGACCTCCTCCGGCGCCCAGGGGCGGATCGCCTGGAGCACCTTGACCTTCTCGCCGCGCACCGACTCGGCGTCGAAATGGACCGGCGGCTCCATCGCCGTCAGGCTGAGCAGCTGCATCATATGGTTGGTGACCATATCGCGCAGCGCGCCGGACTCCTCGTAGTAGCCGGCCCGTCCGCCGATGCCGAGGCTCTCGGCGACGGTGATCTGCACATGGTCGATGTAGCGGCGGTTCCAAATCGGTTCGAAAATGGTGTTGGCGAACCGCATGACCAAGAGGTTTTGGACGGTCTCTTTGCCGAGGTAGTGGTCGATGCGGTAGATCTGGCTCTCGTCGAAGGCGGCGTCGATCATCTCGTTGAGCTGGCGGGCGGTCGCCAGATCGTTGCCGAAGGGCTTCTCGATGATGATCCTGCTCCAGCCGCCCTTGCCGCCGGCGCCTTTGCGATTGAGGCCGGCCTGCTTGAGGCGGGTGACGATATCATCGAAAAACGAGGGCGGGGTGGCGAGATAAAAGAGGCGGTTGCCGCCGGTGCCGCGGCTGGCGTCGATCTCGTCGAGGCGCGCCGCCAGCTTGGCGAAGGCCTCGTCCTCCGTGAACTCGCCCTGGGCGAAGAACATACCCTCGGCGAAGGCCCGCCAGACCTCCTCGTTGACCGGCTTGGAGCGCGAGTGCTCGTCGACGGCCTTGCGCATCTCCTGGCGGAACTCCTCGTCGCTCCAGGGCCGCCGGCCGAAGCCGACCAGCGAGAAGCCGCTTGGCAGCAGCCCTTCGCGGCTCAGGTTGTAGAGCGCCGGCACCAGCTTGCGGGCGGTCAGGTCGCCGGTGGCGCCGAAAATCACGACAGTGCAGGGGCTGGGCGTCCGCTCGATCCGCGCGCCGGCGTGCAGGGGGTTTTCTCCGTTCAACTGGCCCTCCAGGAACTCAGAACAGCCGGCGGGCGCCGCGATCCGGCACCGCCTGGGCTGCGCGGCGATAGGCTCGGGCGCGCTGCTCGCAGCCGGCGCGTCGGCCTCGGGAGGAGTATACCACTGCTGGGATCGGGGATCGGGGATCGGGGATCGGGGATCGGGCGGGCGCCCAACGTCCGTACGGGCGTGATCGGTTTTCCGTCTTCAATCGCCGCGACAGTTTACGACTCTCGATCCCCGATCCCCAGCGACCAGCGGGAGCGCAGCCCCCGATCCCCGAAAATTCCTTCGCCCCCCAACAGTCCCGGTCACAGCTAGGTAAAATGGCGGTAAAAGGTATAAACTTTGTTAAGGAAACGCGGTATAATAGCCTTCGGTCCTGGTAGCCCGCCTGACGGGCGCCATCGCGCCGCCTGGCGGGCGGCTTGCAAGACAGGGAGGCGATCTGCTCATCAAGCCTATCCAACGCGCCGGGCTCCAGGCCCTGGCGGCGCTGCTGGCGGCGGGCCTCGCGGCGTGCGGGGGCCAGGCGGCTCCGGGCGCGCTGCCGGCCGATCCTCCCGCGAGCGCGCCGCTGGCAGCTGC
>DASWWB010001132.1:0-1510 GCA_036406115.1 Herpetosiphonaceae bacterium | reverse complement strand
GCCGCTCCTCGGGCAGGCCGCGCAGGGCGATGACCTGGGCCTCGATCTCCTGCATGCGGGCCAGCACGTCGGCGGGCGGCGCGCTGCCTCCAGGGCCGCCGGGCGTCGGGGTCGGGCTGTTGGGATCGGCGGGCGTCGGGCTGGCGGGCGGCGGGGCGTTCGGATCGGCCGGGGTGCCGGCGGGCGGCTGGCCGCCCTGGTCGCCCTGGGCGTTTTCGAGCTGCTTGCGCAGATCATCGACCTGGTTTTGCAGCTCGCGGTTCTTATCCTGCACCTCGGCGGCCTTGGTGATTTGATCCTTGAGGCCGTCGAACTGGCTGGTGACAGTGGCGTGCTCGCTCAGCAGCGACCGGCGCTCGGCCCAGAGCCAGGTGGTGGAGCCGACGCTGGCGAACAGCAGCAGCAGGAGCAGCGCGACCGCCGCAATGCGGAGTGGTTTCATCGGGTTATCCCTCGTAATCGGTTCTCGCCTTGAGCATACCACAGAACCGCCGGAGCTATCAGTCGTCAGCTGTCAGTCGTCAGTCGCCAGGACGGATCCGGCGCGCCGCAGAGGCGAGAAGCGCCGCCCCGCAGTTTCCCTAACGACTGACGACTGACAGCCTACTCCGGAATCCAGGCCAGCACCGCCTCCTTGAGCAGCGGGCGGGCTGGCTGGCCGGCGCCGGGCTCGTAGACGAAGGTGGTCGAGTCGCGGCCGCCGCCGGGGCGATAGGTGACATACTTGCCGTCGGGCGACCAGGTCCCCCAGTAGAGGAAATCGTCGTTGCTGGGCGGCTTGCTGACCAGCTCTTCCTTGCCTGTCGCAAGATCAACCAGCAGCAGGCTGTTGTCCTGGAGCTTCTCCGCCATCAGCCACTTGCCGTCCGGCGAGAGGCCGCTGACGAACAGGTCCTGGTCGACCTCGAGCAGCAGCTTGGCCTCGCCGCCGGCGAGATCGACCTCGCACAGGTTGTTGAAGGCGCTGCCGCAGGAGCCGTTGACCAGCAGCCGGCCGTCGGGCAGCCAGACCATGAAGCCGGCGAAATCCTCGAAGACCGGCCGCTCGCCGCTGCCGTCCTGGCCGACTACCAGGACGCTGTTTTGATCGTCGCGGCTGGCGAGGAAGGCGATTTCCTTGCCGTCGGGCGACCAGGCCAGGGTCTGGAATGTGTCGACGCCGCCCTTGGTGGTGATCTGGCGCATCTCACCGCTGGCGGCGTCGATCACCCAGATATTCTGATCGGAGTCGTCGCCGGCGTCGTCGTCGTGGGTGACGAAGGCGATCTTGCTGTTGTCGGGCGACCAGAAGAACGAGTCGGGGCTGCTGTTGGTGAGCACGCCGGTCTCGCGGACGGACTCGGCGGCGATATCGACAAGATAGATCTGGGCGCCGTCGCCGGCGTAGTCGTAGTTCGCCACCAGCGAGCCGTCGGGCGACCAGAAGCCGAGGCCGATTTTGTTGGTGAAGGTGTAGTCGTTGGACAGAGGTACGGCGGGTCCGCCGCTGGCCGGCGCCGCCACCAGCAGC
>DASWWB010001131.1:0-4060 GCA_036406115.1 Herpetosiphonaceae bacterium | reverse complement strand
ACCGGGGCGACGCTGGGCGCCACCGACGGCGGCAGCGTGATCGTGGGTTGGGCGGTCTGGGCGGCTGGTTTGCGGCGCGGCGCGGTCAGCTCCAGCGGCAGGGCGGCGCGGAACGACGAGGCGCTGGGAAAGCGCTTGGAGGTTTCCATCTCCAGCGCCTTGGCGATCGCGCGCTCGGTGGCGACCGAGACATTCGGCGCCAGCTGGCGCACCGGCGGGAACGAGAACGGCGCCTCGTCGCGCGG
The DNA here is from genome assembly GCA_036406115.1 of Herpetosiphonaceae bacterium. Taxonomy (GTDB): domain Bacteria; phylum Chloroflexota; class Chloroflexia; order Chloroflexales; family Herpetosiphonaceae; genus DASWWB01. The sequence goes on along the minus strand of DASWWB010001131.1, from coordinate 3,815 downwards.
GTCGCGGCCGGTCAGCAGATGGTGCAGGGTGGCGCCCAGGGCGAAGACATCGGACTGGGGCGTGGCCTGGCCCTGGTACTGCTCGGGCGGCGAGTAGCCCGGCGTGCCGATCAGCGTGCCGCGCTCGTTGGGCTGGAACAGCTTGGCGATGCCGAAGTCGACGACCTTGACATTGCCGCCGGCGCGCTCGATCATGATGTTCGAGGGCTTCATGTCGCGGTAGATCAGCCGGCGCTCGTGCAAATAATCCAGCACATCGGCGATCTGGTCGGCCCAGCGCAGGACCGTCGGCTCGTCGAAGCGGCCCTGGGGCTGGCGGGTCAGCAAATCTTCGAGATCGTCGCCCTCGACGAAGTCCATCGCCAGATAGTAGCGGCCGCCGTGGATGAAATCTTTGTAGACGCGGGGGATTTGGGGATGCTTCAGCTCGCGCAGGATGGAGGCCTCCTCCTGGAAGCGCTCGATGGCGTCCTTGCGCTCGGCCGGATCGACGAAGCGATCGATCAGCGCCTTGAGGGCGTAGCGCTTGCCGGTCTCGTCGATGGCCTCGTAGACCGCGCCCATCCCGCCCTCTTTGATCGCCCGGACGATCCGGTAGCGGTCGTTCAGCCAGATATTGTTGCCGCACTTCTGGCAGAAGCGGGCGTCGCCGCCGTTGGAGGTGTGGCAGATTGGGCAGAGGGTCACTCGGTTGCTTTGCGCGATCATGCGGGCGTCCTTATCGGCCACCGGGGCCGCTGTTGCGTCAATTGTACGCTGGCGCCGAAACGCCTGTTGCATCTCAAGTGTAGCGGAGACGCGCCGGGCTGTCCACTGCCCAAGGGGCCGTCAGTCGTCAGTCATCAGTCGTCAGGAGAGCGCGGTTCGGCCCGAAGCCGGTTCCTGACGACTGACGACTGACAGCTGACGACTGCGCCCACCCCCCGGCACACAGCTTGCAGACCAAACCGCAGATTAGCTTGCAAGGAGGCACGAATGGCCGCGATCAACGCCGACGACGTATTCGCCTACATCGAGGAGGAGCTGGCCAAGCACACGCTGCGCGGCAACACCGGCGAGCTGCGCCAGCTGCGCCAGATCACCGCCTTCCTCGCCCGGGTTTCGGCCGACGTGGGCGACAACGCCTACCAGCAGCGCTTCCTGACGCTGTTCAGCACCGCCGACGCCCTGCTCGCCGGCCAGCCCACCGACCGCACCGATCGAGTCTAGGAGGACGCCATGCTGACTGTCCAGGCCATGCACGACGCAATCCAGGCCGCGATCCAGCGCGCCGAGCGCGCCGGGGACGCCGCCGATCTCCACGAGCTGCAAAAAATCGCCGGCTACCTGATGCGGCCGGCCCACGCCGCCGGCGACGGCGAGACCGAGCGCGCGTTCCGCATCCTCGCCGCCAACGCCGCCAATATCCGCGAGCGGCTGCTGAAGGACGAGGAGTAGGAATCAGGGGTTAGGGGTCAGGGGTCAGATCATAGCCCGAAACCGAGCGCCCTGCTTGAAACGACCAAGGCACGGGGCGCACGCCTGGTCCCTGATCCCTGACCCCTGACCCCCGATCCCCATTGGCGCGAACCCCTAAATCCTGCTACCATGGCCCGAGGGGGCGAACGGCCCCAACCCCGCAACACTAGGAGGATTCCGTGACCATGGATCACACGGCGACAATGGCGACGCCGGACATCTGCGACACCATTCTTGACGCCATCGGCAACACGCCGCTGGTCCGCCTGCACCGCGTCACCCGCGGCCTGCGCCCCCAGGTGCTGGCCAAGGTCGAGTTCACCAATCCGGGCGGCTCGGTCAAGGATCGGATCGGCATCGCGATGATCGAGGAGGCCGAGCGGACCGGCAAGCTCAAGCCCGGCGGCACGATTGTCGAGCCGACCAGCGGCAACACCGGCGCCGGCCTGGCGATCGCCGCGGCTATCCGCGGCTACAAAACGATTTTTGTCATGCCCGACAAGATGAGCGAGGAAAAGATTCGCTATCTGCGGGCTTTTGGCGCCAAGGTTGTCATCACGCCGACCGCCGTCGAGCCCGATGACCCGCGCTCGTACTATTCGGTCTCCAAGCGCCTGGCCGCGGAGACGCCCAACGCGTTCCTCGCCGGCCAGTACTGGAACCCCGCCAACCCCGAGGCCCACTACCGCACCACCGGCCCCGAGATCTGGCGCCAGGCCGCCGGACAGATCGATGTGTTCTTCGCCGGCATGGGGACGGGCGGCACGATCAGCGGCACCGCTCGCTACCTCAAGGAGCAGAACCCGAACATGAAAGTGGTCGGGATCGATCCGATCGGCTCGCTCTACACCGAGTATTTCCGCACCGGCAAGCTCGGCGAGGCCTTCGGCTACAAGGTCGAGGGCGTCGGCGAGGATTTCCTGCCCACCACGATGCACTTCCAGTATGTCGACGACGTGGTCCAGGTCAGCGACAAAGAGTCGTTCCTGATGACTCGCCGTCTGGTCCGCGAGGAGGGCCTGTTCGTCGGCGGCTCGTGCGGCATGGCCATGGCCGGCGCCATCCGCTGGCTCCGCGCCCAGAACTGGGACGAGGACAAGACGGCGGTGGTGCTGCTGCCCGACTCCGGCTCGCGCTACCTGAGCAAGATCTTCTCCGACGACTGGATGCGCGAAAACGGCTTCCTGGAGAGCGATCCGGTCAGCGAGCTGCTCAATGTCCGGCCGCGCGAGGTGATCAAGGCCTACGCCACCGACAGCGTCGGCCACATCATCGCCCACATGAAAAGCGATAACATCTCGCAGATGCCGGTCGTCACCGACGACGGCAGCCTCATCGGCATGATCACCGAGGTCGACTTGCTCGACTATCTGCTCTCCGGCGCCGGCCAGATGGACCATCCGATCGGCGACATTGTCAGCACCGACGTGGCGACGGTCGGCCCCAACACCGGCATCGACGCCCTGGCCGATATCTTCAGCCGCGGCCAGGTGGCGGTGGTGATCGACGAGAGCGAGGTCGTGCGCGGCATCGTGACCAAGATCGATATGATCGAGTATCTCGCCAACAAGAAGTAGGCGTCGCAACAGCGCGGCCCGCCGGTCGTTCCGGCGGGCCGCGCTGTGTTTTTAGCTGATCAGGCGACCGGCGGCCCACGCCGTTGTGGCCCGCTCCGATCGCAGCGCCATTATAGGGCCTTTTGGCGCCGCAAGCGGGAGGAGGCAGCAGCAGGCGCTCCGGCGAGCTGTGCTATGATCAGCCCGAGCCGATCGAGAGAGCCATGCCGATGCGCCACCTGTTTTTCATCCCGTTCATCTTCACGCTGCTGCTGCCGCTGCTCCAGGCCAGCGCCGCGCCCCAGCCGCCCCCGCCGGCCGCGGCGACCAGCCCCGGCCTGCTCTGGTCCTGGGACGACAGCGGAAACGGGGATATGTGGCAGGGGGCGGTCGTCGCCGGCGACGCGCTCTACGCCGGCAGCTTCGGCGGCCGCGTGCAGGCGCTCGACCGCCGGACCGGCGCGCCGCTCTGGGCTGCCGACCTCGCCCCGCCGCCCACACCCGACGATCCTTACTCCGCCGCCGATATCCGGCCGCTGGGCGTGGCGGCCGGGCGCCTGTTCGTCACTGTCGACGGCGCCCCCGCCGCGCTGGACGCCGCGACCGGGAACATTGTCTGGCGGCGGCCGGATGTCCCCATCGATTGGGAAGCGCCGGCGCTTGAGGCGGCGGGCGCGCTGCTCGCCAGCGATTGGGGCAGCTGGGGCGGCTGCGGCCCCGGCGCCGACGCGACGACCCGCGCGCTTGAGATGGCGACCGGCGCCACACGCGGGCCGGCCCCCGGCGCGGTCTGCCTGGCCC
>DASWWB010001130.1:0-3435 GCA_036406115.1 Herpetosiphonaceae bacterium | reverse complement strand
GGGGGACGCACCGACCGGCAGCGCCCAGGCGGACTGATCGTCAAGCGCCAGGCCGCCGACCACCCACTCCACGCACTGGATTGTCTCCGGGCAGCCGCCGCGGGCGATGCGCTCACCAGCCCACACGCCAGCCGACTTGCGCCACACCGTTGTGCCGCCGAAAGCCCAGATCGCGTTCGGTGTCACGCTCAGCGCCCTGATCCCGCCCTCAACATCGCCGGCGACCGCCGCCTCGCGACTCCAGGCGCCGCCGGCGAGGCGGTACAGGCGCGGGCCCATCGAGCCGCTGCTGCTGGTCTTGACGCCGCCTGCCAGCCAGCCCTCGGCGCCGCCCGGCGCCATGTCGATCACCGTCAGCGCCTGGTCGCGCGGCTGGTCGGTCACGCCGGCCAGCTCGCGCCAGCCGGTGCCGTCGCGGCGCAAGATCATCCGTCCATAGTCGCCGACGATCCAGATATCAGTCGGGCTGTTGGCGTCGATGTCATGAAGCGGGACATCGAGCCGGATCGCTGTTTCGCCGCGCCAGGCGCCGTCCTCCCGCCACAAGCGGTACAGCACGCCGTGATTCCTGCTGGCAGCCTCATCGTATTTGTTGCCGATCGCCCAGGCCTGGCCCTGGCTGACCAGGGCCACATCGACCAGATCCACCGCCGGGTCGAGCGGGCCAATCTGGTTCCAGCGCAGCGGGCTCGTCTGGGCGGCGGCCGGGCGGCCGGGGACCAGGGCCGCGAGCGCCAGCAGGCAGCAGGCCGCCACGCGCAACCATCGTGTGTTCATCGCATTCCTCCTTGGATTGAAAGCACGGAGGCATTGTCGCCTGGCGGGGCGCGCAACAACATGCCGGCGGGACGAAAAATCCATCGCGCCGGCCTGAGAAACCTGAGATGGGGCGCCGCCCGCGGCCGGGCTAGGCAGCGGCCGGCGGCACCAGCAGCGAGCGGACCCGCTCCTGGCCCAGCGACAGGAACAGCGTCGGCAGGCGCGGCCCGGTCTCGCTGGCGCACAACAGATTGTAGAGCGAGATGAAAAAGGCGCGCTGGAACTGCTTCAGCTCCTCGTTGGGCTTGACATCGCGCGGATAGCCGAGCAAATCCTTGGGGATGCCATAGATCAGCCCGGTCAGGCCGTCCGGCGTCCAGCTCTCGTCCAGCTGCTCGACCAGCATGCGGAGGCCCTGCTGGTGCTGCTCGGGCAGCGCGGCGAAGGCCTCGGCGGCGAACTCGCCCCGGATCGTCGTGCGCTCGTCCTCGGGCAGGTACTCACTGATCCAGCGCCAGGCGCAGGACAGGCGGGGCTCCAGCTTGGCCTTGAGCTGGTCCAGCGGCTCGTCGTGGCCGCCGTGGGCCGCCACGATGCGCAGGATCTGCTCGGTGTTGCCCTGGGTGATGTCGGCGACCGAGGACAGCAGCCGGAACGACTCGCGCAGCTCGGTCTGGGCGATCGCGTCGGTCGAGGTGCGCATGCAGTGCTCGTAGGTGTAGCGCTCGGTCTCGCTGGCCTTGCCGGCGGCCACGTTCTGGGCCAGGCGGTCCCACTCGTCGTAGAGCCGCAGCACCTCGTTGCCGAAATCGATGTCGAACTTCTGATTGGGCTGGCGGCGCAGATAGAGCCAGCGCAGGATGCCGGGCTCCAAGATGTCCAGGGCCGCGCGCGGCACCGCCGACGTGCCGGCCGAGGACGAGATCTTGGAGCGGCCGCCCATGCCGACGAAGGTGTAGCCGATGAAGTGCGGCGCCTTCGAGCCGTAGATCGCGCTGACGATCTGCTTGCCCACCGTGAAGCTTGAGCCGGGCGCCGAGTGGTCCTCGCCCGCCGGCTCGAAGTCGACCCGCTCGTGGTGCCAGCGCATCGGCCAATCGACCTTCCAGACCAGCTTGCCGTCGGCGGGCTGGTTGAGATCGAAGGCGGCGCGGTGGCCGCACTTGGCGCAGGCGTACTCGCCCTGGGCGGTGGCGGCGTCGTAGGCGACGATCTGGGTCGCGTCGGTGCGACAGGAGGCGCAGTAGAACTTGAAGGGATAGTAGCCGGCGCGGCGCTCCTCGACCGACTCCTCGCGGGTGCCGAGGGTCTGGTGCTCGGCCAGGAAATCGAAGATCTTCTCGCGCAGCGCCATGGCCTTCTTGACGCCCTCGATGTAGTCGCCGCGTCGGTAGGCGATCGACTGGCGCACGTAGCGCGGGCGGATGCCAAGCTGATCCATGCTGGCGGTGAACTCGGCGATGTGGCGCTCGGCGTAGGAGCCGTACTCGCCGAAGGGATCGGGGATGTCGCAGAGGGGCATGCCGATGTACTGGGCGAAGGCGTCGGGCACGCCCTTCGGCACCTTGCGCAGGCGGTCGAAGTCGTCCCAGGAGTGGATGTGCTCGGTCATGTGGCCGCGCTCGCGCAGCGCCTCGGCCACCAGGTGGACCGTCATCTCCTCGCGCATGTTGCCGAGGTGGATCGGGCCGGAGGGGCTGATGCCCGAGGCGCAGACGATCGTCGCGCCGGCGCCCTTGTCGGCCAGCACCCGGCGCTCGATCTGCTCAGCCACCTGCTCGGTCCAGTGTTGGGTTGTCGCCATAAATATTCTAGTCCTCCCGGGCGCAGGTCCCGATCAATACACAATATTTCATCATACCGAATTATTGACAGCGAGTAACGCCCATTATCCCATATCCGCCGCGATCGGCTGACAGCCCGCCGGCGGATGAGCGGGGGCTGACGGGCGGCTGACGGCGCGACCGGGCCTGTTCGGTTCGGCATGGCCCAATCGTCTTAAGGATAGACTCGCCGCAATCGCAGGGAACGATATGAAGGACAACCATGTGAAGCGACACGCCATCCCGCAGACAGCCACGATGACCGCCGCGCTGGAGCAATGGTTCGCGACCCAGCGCACGCCGCTCTATCACTATCTGACGCGCCTGGTGGGCGACGCCGAGAGCGCCGCCGACCTGCTCCAGGAGACTGCCATGCAAGCGCTGCGCTCCTGGCAGGGCAAGGATCCGCCGGACGCGGGCCGGCTGACCGGCTGGATCTACGCCGTCGCCTCGAACCGCGCCCGCGACCATCTGCGGCGCCAGCGGCGCTGGCGCTGGCTGCCGCTGCTCGACCAGCCAGCGCCAGCGCCGGGCGAGCCGGCCCTGCTCACCGCCCAGCGCGTCCGCCAATGCCTGGCCCAGCTGCCGGCCCGCGACGCCGAGGCGCTGCTGCTCCATCTGTACGCCGGCTGGCGCTGCGCCGAGATCGCCGCCCGGAGCGGCGACAGCGAAGACGCCGTCCGCATGCGGATCGCCCGCGCCCGCCGCCGCTTCCAGAAACTCTATGCACCCGAAGGAGAGCCCGATGTCATGTCGTGAGATGCAGGCGCTGCTCGCCACCAGCGACGATCTGCGCACCGAGCAGGCGGCCCTGCTTGAGCGCCATCTGGCCGGCTGCCCGGCCTGCGCCGCC
>DASWWB010001129.1:0-2025 GCA_036406115.1 Herpetosiphonaceae bacterium | reverse complement strand
CGCCGCTGCGGGTCAGCCCGCCCCTGGTGCGGACGGCCTACGCCCACAGCCGCGACATGGCCGCCGGGCGCTTCCTGAGCCACACCGGCTCGGACGGCGCCGACGCGCCGACGCGGCTCGCGCGGACCGGCTACGCCTGGCGGCTGTGGGGCGAGAACGTGGCCGCAGGCTACGATTCGCCGGCGGCGGTGATGGCGGGCTGGATGGGCAGCGCCGGCCACCGCGACAACATCCTGAACCCAGCCTTCGCCGAGATCGGCGTGGACGTGGAGTGCTCCGACATTTGCTATTGGACGATGGTCCTGGCCGCGCCGCAGTAGGCGGCGGCCGTTGCGCGCCGCCCGGTTTTGATCGATACTGACGCCGCTCCGCATGCCGGGGCGGCGTCTTTGCTCATCGATGTAGCTACGGAGGCGTACCATGACCATCGCGCTCTCGATCATCGCCTGCCTGGCGGCGGCGCCGGTGCTGGTGGCCTATCTGTTCCTCGCCTGGGGGGCGTCGCAGTCGCCCGGGGCGCGCGGCCTCAGTCTCGCGCTGGCGCTGGCGGCGCTGGCCCCGGGCGGATTGGCGGGCTGGGCCGCCTGGCAGGCGTTCGCGGGGACCGGCGGCCTGTGGCCGGCGCTGATCTCGCTCGGCCTGAGCGTCATGCTGGCCCGCATCGCCTCCGGCCTGGCCCACGGCATCGCCAATCCTTGATCGGCTGGCGCCGGCCTAGGGAGCGCTGGCGGCCATGTACAGCAGCGGCAGCGTCAGCGCCACGCCGAGATGCACCAGCCAGACCAGAAGCACCGCCGCCCAGCCTGCCTGGCCGACCTGGCCCCCCAGCGCCGCCTGCCGCAGCCGCCTGACCGCGTACCACAGCAGGCCGAGGATCAACAGCGCCTGGGCGATGGAGCCGAGCGCGTCGCCGCTGGTCGGGAACACCAGCTCCCGCCGGCCGCTCTCCAATCGCCAGAGGTCGAAGCCCGCGACCAGCAGCGTCAGCGCCCAGCAGGGCCCGGCGAGCGCCGCCAGCATGGTCGTCGGCGGCAGCAGCCAGGCTGCGGCGCGGCTGGGCGGATTGATCGGCGGCGGGCTGAGGAAATCCCCGGGCTGGCTCATAGGCGGCTCCAGATCAGAACAGCTGATTGATGGCGGCGAGCAGGATGATCGGCCAGATCGGCGCGATCAGCCACATCAGAGCGATGCGGACGCGGGCGGCCCACGCGAGCGGATAGCCGCGCCGAACCCGCAGGGCCGCCCGCGTGCCGTCGATGATCGCCGCCAGCGCGAAGATGGCGAGCACAATCCTGTTCAACTGCATGACCGGCGACCGGCGGCTGAACATGATGAGCTGGCGGATCGACAGGCCGAGGCCCAGCAGCCAGCAGGGGACGGCGATCGCCGCCAGGCCGACCGTCGCATGGAACAGCCAGCCCGGCAGCTGCGGCCCGGCCGCGAGCGGCGGCGGGCTGAGATAAGCCGCCCGGGCTCCGGGTCGCCGCCAGGCTCGTCAATTGGTTCTTGCCGCCATTCGCTCACTGCTTGCCTCACGTTATTGAGGGATCAGGGATCAGGCAGGATGGGGCGCCGTCAGGTCTCAACGCTGCTTAGAAACAACAATCCCTGTGGGCGCCACGCCATCCCGCCGTCCGGCCTGATCCCCGATCCCCGATCCCCAAATCACTGCTGCTGGGACTGCTGGGCAGCCTCGCGCTCCTGGCGCGACCACTCGGCGGCGGCCGGGTGCTCGTCGGGCTGCGGCTCGGCGGCCATGGTGACCTGGACCGCCACATCGGGCTGGCTTTCGGCGGCGCCGCGGAACACGCCGCGCGTGGGCTGCACGTCGGCGTAGTCGCGGCCGAGCGCGACGCGGATATGCCGCTCGCCGGCGACCAGATTGTTGGTCGGGTCGAAGCCGATCCAGCCGAGGCCGGGCAGCAGGGCCTCGACCCAGGCGTGGTCGCGTCGGCGGCGGAGCGGTCGTAGTCCTGCCGGTGGAACAGATAGCCGCTGACATAGCGGCAGGGCAGGCCGAGGCCG
>DASWWB010001128.1:0-11951 GCA_036406115.1 Herpetosiphonaceae bacterium | reverse complement strand
CGCGCGATTGACAGCGCCGCCGCCAAGCCGATCCTACCAGCCGCGCTCCGCCAGCAGCTCAGCCGCCAGCCGCCCGAGCAGGACCCTGCTGGCCGGCGGATTGGCCGGGTGGTACTCGAAGCGGGCGCGCTCGAACCACTGGGTCAGCACCTGGTCGCCGTCGGCGTTAGTCTCGACCCGGGCCGGCGAGATCGGGTAGCCGAACAGCGCCAGCGCCTCGGCCTCGGACACGCCCTGGGCGCCGAACTCCAGCCCGTGCCCCCGCCAGTACTCCCAGAACTCCGGCGCGATCGCCTGGCCGGTCTGCGGGAAATAGTGCGGGCTGGCGGGATCGGCCTTGTCTGCGGACTCCCAGGTGCCGCGCTTGGCGGCCAGCAGCTCCTTGCCGAGCAGGCCGAGCTGGACCTCGTAGGGCGTGCCGGCGTTCTGCGGGTGCAGCTCGAAGCGCTGGCGCTCGAAATACTGCACCTTGTGGCTCAGGCTTTCAGCGCCGCTCATCTCATCAAACTCCTCCGTGAGCGGGAAGCCGAAGACCGGCAGGCCGCCGTTGCGCTCCCAGTAGCGGCGGAACGCGCCGCGCAGCGAGTGGCTGACCTGCTCGAAATAGAGGGCGTCGGGATCGATCGGCTTGCCCGTCGGCACGGTGGGCTGGGGGCGCGGCGTGGTGTTGTAGGAGAGGATGAGCCCGTCATAGCCCGCCGCCAGCGCCTGGCTGCCGTCGGGCGCGATGCTGATCGCCGCCAGCGTGCCGAGGATTACCGGCAGGCCTTCGAGCGCCCACTCGCTGCCGCTGCGGCGGTAGATCGCGGGCCGGGGGCGGTGGTCGGCGCCGGCGGCCGGGCTGCTGCTGCCGACCGCGAAGCCGTTGCCGGCGCCGTCGAGCGCCAGGCCGAGCATCACTTCATCGACTGGCTCGCCGGCGGCGTGGGGCGTGGTCTGCTGCCAGGAGGAGCCGTTGAAAGCCAGGGCGTAGTTGTTGGGGCCGCAGATGCCGCAGCTGGCGGCGGTCGTGCCGACCGCCAGCGCGGTGTCGGGGCCGAGGGCCCGCACGGCGTTCATCTGCGAGTAGCAGATCGTGTTCTCGCAAGGATTGGGGATCGCATCGACGGTCCAGGCGCCGCGCCGGTAGCGCCAGAGCCGGCTGCCGACCGCCCAGCCGCTGTCCTGGCTGGAAAAATGGAGATCTGAGATCCGGCCGTTTTCCGCCTCGGGCAGCTCCTGGCGGCTCCACTCGCCGTCCTGGTAGCGCAGCACGACCGCGTCGCCGTAGTCGAACTCATCGGTGACGGCATAGCCGGCAGCCCAGCCATGCCTGCCGTCGCCCAGCATTTGGATCGTCGTGACTGACATGCCGGGCGGGACATCGAAGCGGTTCCACCCGCCGCCGTCCCAGCGGGCGAGGAGGCCGCGCCGGCCTGTGACCCAGAGATCCGTCGGCGAGACCACCGACAGGTCGGCGAGGGGCTGGTCAAACGTGGCCGCCAGCTCGATCTGCCAGCCGTAATTGATGAGTTTCAGTCGGTACAGCCGGCCCTGCTCGCCCCAATTGCCGACCGCCCAGGCCTGGGTCGCGTCGTACATGAAGACATTGGTGAAATCGACATCGGCCACGCCGGTGACCGCGCCCCAGCGCGGCGGCAGCTGGGCGGCGGCGGGGGCGGCGGGGCCGGCCAGCGCCGCCAGCAGCAGACAGACCATCAAAGCGAATGTTGCACGCATCGCGCATCCTCCTGATCAGACAAGCGTTTCGATCAGGATAGCGCCTGCCGCCCGCCCGGCCGATAGCGCCGCCGTGGGGCCGCGCTGACGGTCGCTTGACGCGCCTCGCAGCCCGCTGACGGCAGGCTCACGATTTCTCAGATTCGCCGTCGGGGGGCGGCGCGAGATGGTCGCCGCGCCGGAGGCGGGCCAGCTTGGCGGCGATCCGGGCTTCGGCCGCCGCCCGCGCCTCGTCGTCGCGGCCGAGCGCCACCAGTTCGCCGCCCTCCTCGCGCACCAGCAGCCAGTCGCCCTCGCGCGCCCCCGGCGGCAGGGCGGTGACGGGAATGGCGCGCTCGCCCGGCTCGCCTTCCAGCAGCAGAACCGCCCAATCGCCCTCGAATCGATCAAGGACCGCGCGCATTGCATCCTCCTCAGGGCAGCGACTCGCAGGGAACGCCGTCGCCGTCGCCGTCGAGCCGGTGGCGGTCGTTTTGCGGGCCGCCGCCGGCTTGGAAAAAGGCCAGGGCCTCGGCGTGACTGGCGAAATCGCCGCAGTCGCGGTCGGGGCCGGCGGGATCGTAGCGCAGCGCGCCGCCTGGCGCGCCGCTGGTCGGGGTCGGCAGCGCGCCGCCCGAGCGTTCGGTTGCGATCTCGAAGCTCGCGCCGTCGGAGCTGATGGTCACCGTGCCATACTGATCGGTGCCGAACGCGACGGCGCCGGCCGCCTCCAGATTGGCGAGCGTTTCGGCGTGGGGATGGCCGTACTGGTTGCTCCTGCCCGCCGAATAGACCGCGATTTTGGCGCCCACCGCCTCTAAAAACGCCGGCGACGACGAAGTGTGCGAGCCGTGGTGGCCGACTTTCAAAATCGTCGCGCCGAGCAGCGCGCGGTCCGACGCCAGCATTGCCTGCTCGCTCGGCCCCTCGGCGTCGCCGGTGAACAAGAAGACAATCTCATCGTATTGGAGCCGCAGCACCAGCGACGTGTCGTTCAGGTTGGCGGCCTCGGGCTGGCCGCGCAGGGCGACCAACTCGTGCCGGCCGAGCGGAATCCGATCGCCGCGCCCGACCTCGTGGTACGGGACGCGGCGGGCGTCGATCGCGTCCAGCAGGCGCTCGAACACGCCGGTCGGGTTGCTCGCCCCGGTCATCCAGATGCCGTCGACCGGCAGCGCTTCGAGCACCTCGACCAGCCCGCCGATGTGGTCGGCGTGGGGATGGGTGGCGATCATCACATTGATCCGCCCGATGCCGCGCTGGCGCAAAAAGGCCAGGGCCCGGCCGTTGTCGGGGCCGCCGTCGATCAGCGCCGTGGTGCCGTCGGGGAATTCCAGCAGCATGGCGTCGCCCTGGCCGACATCGATGAAATGGACGCGCAGCTCGCCGATGGCGAGTTGGTGCTGGATCGCAGGCGGCGTGATCGGCGGGTCCACCGCAAGCAGCGGCGTCGGATACGGGCGGGACGTTTCGGTCGGGATGGGCGTCGGATAGGCGCGGCCGTCGTCGGCGGGCGCCCGGGTCGGATCGCTCCTGGCTGGCGTGGCGGCTGGCGCGGGCCGATCAGCCAGCCGCCGCTCCGCGACGAAGCGCAGCGCCTGGCGCGTCAGCTGCGGCGCCCACAGCCCCGCCGCGCCGATCACGACCCCGATGATCAGCAGGCTGCGGAACAGCCAGCGATTGAAACGGCGCATCCTGTCGCTCCCTCCCGCGCCAGGCTCAGCGCCGCGCCCGGGCGCGCCAGGCGTGGTAGAGCAGGATGGAGCCGGCAGTGGCGGCGTTGAGCGAGGCCAGCCGGCCGCGCATCGGCAGGCGCAGCAGCAGGTCGCAGCGCTCGCGGGTCAGGCGGGCCAGGCCGGGGCCCTCGGCGCCGATCACCACCGCCAGCGCCCCGCGCAGATCGACGGCGTCGTAGTCTTGGGCGCGCGGGTCGTCCTCCAGGCCGGCGACCCAGACATTGGCGGCTTTGAGGGTCTCGATCGTCTGGGCGATGTTGGCGACCGCCGCCACCAGCAGGTGCTCGACCGCCCCCGAGGAGGCGTTGACCACGGCCGGCGTCACGTCGGCGGCCCGGCGTTCGGGGATGACCACGCCGTGGACGCCGACCAGCTCGGCGGTGCGCAGCAGCGTGCCGATGTTCTGGGGATCTTGCAGATGATCCAAGATGAGGATGAGCGGGTCCTCGCCCTGGCTGGCGGCGCGCTCCAGCAGATCGTCGAGATCGGCGTAGGGGTAGGCGCCGGCCTCCAGCGCCACGCCCTGGTGGTTTGCGCCGGCCAGCTTGCGGTCCAGCTCAGCCCGCGCCGGCCGGGCGACGGCTAGCTTGCGCTGCCGAGCCAGCTCCAGCAGTTCGCCGACCGGCCCGCTCTCCTTCGCGCCCTCGGCCACGTGCAGCTTGATCAGCTTGCGGCGGCCGGCCCGCAGCGCCTCCATCACGGCGTTGCGCCCGTACAGTAATTCAGCCACGTTATCCTCGCAGTTCGATCCAATCCCCTCATTGTACCGCAGCCGCCCCGGGTACCCGTTTGCGGGTGCCGCCGCTAGCCGTCCAGATAGCAGACCAAGCCGGCCAGCGCGCCCTCCTCCAGCCAGCCGATCAGCTCCAGCAGCCGCTCGTCGCTGGCGTCCTCCATAAATGATTCGAAATCGAGCGGATCGGGGAAAATGTGGATTTTATGGGAGCGGGGGACGCGGCAGTCCCATTCGCGGCTGAGCGCCGCCAGCTCGATCTGGAGCTGGTCGAGCTGCGCCAGCCCAAGCTCGATGTCCGGCTCGGGCGCGGCGTCCGGCCTGGCCTGCCAGAACGCCCAGAGCGGCTTGGCGGGCATAGCCGGGGGCGGGATCTGGAGCATCAGGCTGGCGAGCTGGCGCAGGTTGTGGCGGGTCATCCAGGCGTTGGTGCGGTCGAGGGCCTCGCCGGCGATGCGGCGCATGGCCAGCCATTTCCAATACAGCCGCGAGGCCCGGAGATAGAGGTACAGCCGCTCGACATAGGCGGCGTAGCGCCCGCGCTCGACCGCCGCCAGGTAGCCGCGCCAGGCCGCGATGCCGCGCGCCAGCTCATCCGGCAGGAAGGAGCGGTGGGCGGCGTGTCGCCACTCGGGCGGCAGCAGAAAGCTGCGGGAGATCGGGTAGGTGGAGCGCCAGTCGTCTGGCGTGGCGTTGAAGTCGATCGCCAGCGCGGCGGACAGCGCGAGCGCGCGCTCGCCGCAGGCCGTGCTCAGCGTCGTGAACCGCTCGCCGAAGGCCGGCGCGCTGGCGAGCGGGAACTCATCGGTGTCCTCGCAGATGGCGGCGTAGCGCGATGAGACCCGCGCCTGCTCGTCGATGAGCCGCCCCAGCTCGGCGCGGTCGAGATCGTCGGGGATGGCAACCTGCAGCCAGCTGAAGCCCATCGGCGCCTCCTTGCTCGCGTGCGGCTCCGGCGGCTCAGCCGCTCGCCGGGCCGCGCAGACTGACCCAATCATCGTCGTCGTCGCGGAACCAGCCGTGCAAGTAGCAGGCCAGGCCGGCGGCGGCGCTGGCCTCAAGCCAGTCAAAGAGATCCAGCAGATCGTCGTTGGCGGCGTCGGCGAGGAATTCCTCGAAGGAGCGCGGCTCATAGGCGTGCTTGATCTTCTGCTGCCTGGGCGCGCGCCGATCCCATTCGCCGGCCAGCCCGGCCAGCTCCCAGTGCAGCCCGTCGATGCCGGCGATCTGGTGTTCGACAGCGGCGGAAAGGCCGGCGTCGGGCTTGTCGCGCCAGAAGGCCCACAGCGGCGCCGCCGGCTGGGCCGGGACCGCCGCCTGGAGCAGCAGCAGCGCCAGGGGCCGCAGATCGTCGCGGTCCAGCCACTCGCCGCCCTCGCCGAGCGCCCCGGCGACGATGTTGCGCGTCCGCTGCCAATCCTCGCGCAGGTCGGCGGCCCGCCGGTGCAGGTAGAGGCGCTGGAGGTACGAGGCGTAGCGCCCGCGCTCGACCGCCGCCAGGTACTCGCGCCAGCTCCCGACGCGGCGCGGCAGCTCATCGGGCAGAAACGTGCGGTGGGCGGCGTGGCGCCACTCGGGCGGCAGCACTAGGTTCCACTGGATGTCGGTGAGGGAGCGGAATTGGTGGTGGGGCTCGATCAGATCAAGCCGCAGCGCCGCCACGAGCGGCCGGGCGGCCTCGGCGCAGTCGGCTTCGGCGGTCTCGGCGCGCTCGCGGAAACCCGGCAGCTCCTCGACCGAGAAGAAGAAATCATCCTTGCGCAGGCCCATCAGATCCGACCAGGCCCGCGCCTGGGCCGCGATCAGCCGCCGCAGTTCGGCGGGGTCGCTGTCGCCTGGCGGGGGGACCTGCTGCCACTGGATGATCATCGCCGCGCGCCGCCATCCCGGGCCGCCGGCTCACACGTCGTCATCGTCATCGGCGGCGGGCGGGACGGGCGCCAGCTCCGGCGGCAGAGGCTCTAGCAGGGCGAGGAACTGATCGAACGAGGGCGCCAGCAGCGTCAGGTTGCCGTAGCGGTCCTCGTCGTCCTCGTCGCGCTCATCCTCGTGGTCCCAGATGTAGACCTGGCCGAAGCGCTGGCCGGCGACGCCGATGCAGAACTGGTTGCCGCACGGATCGCTGGCGAACGCGATCAGATCGCGCGGCAGGCGGCCGTCGAGCGTGTTGATCGACCAGGCCAGATCGGCCCAGCGCTGCTTGGCGACAAGCGAGTAGAAGAAATGGACGATGTGGCCGCCGCCAGCCGGGACGTGGGTCAGCGACGGGACGCCGCCGTTGGTGGTGAGCAGGAAATCGCGGTAGGGCGGCGGCAGCTTGATCTCGCGCAGCGTTTGCAGCAGCTGGATCTCGCGCTTGGTGGCCGGCGGCTGATCGTGATTGGCGAACGACAGCTCCATCTCCCCTCCCGGCTAGCGGCGCTCGCTGAGGCCGGCGAAGAACTCATCGAGCGAGTTGGCGAGCAGATAGGTGTTCTCGTAGTACTCGCCGCTCTCCTCCTCGCTCTCCTCGGCGTGGTCCCAGAAATAGATCTTGCCGAAGCGCCGGCCGTCGATGCCGATGCAGAACTGGCTGCCGTAGGGATCGTAGGCGATGGGGATCAGATCGTCGGGGACGCGGCCGTAGAAGGTGTAGAGTGCGTCGCACAGATCGTCGTAGGGCTGATTGGCGGCGATGGCGTAGAAGGCGTTGATGGTGTAGCTGGAGGCCTTGGCCTCAAAGCGGACGAGGGACGGCACGCCGCCGTTCTGGCTCATCAGGAAGGCGCGGTAGACCGGCGGCAAGCGGATGCGCCAGAGCGTCTCGATGAGCCGCAGCTCGCGCTGGGTGGCGGGCGGCTGGGTGCCGTGATCGAACGTGAGCGGCATAGGTGTGCTTCTCCCTCTGATTAAACGGCGCGGCCCCCAGGTCCTGGGAGCCGCGCCCGGCAGCCGGCTAGCCGCGGCCGAAAATCTTGCTCCAGATCGAGCTGTCCTTCTGATTGAGATCGGCGGCGCCCATCGTCTCGTTGAGGCGGATGAACAAATCGCGCTGCTCGTCGGTCAGCTTGGCCGGGATGCGGACCTTGACGACCACGACCTGATCGCCGCGGCGGCCGTTGGAGCGGCCGGAGCTGTCGAGATGCCGCACGCCTTTGCCGCGCAGGGTGAAGGTCGTGCTGTCCTGGGTGCCGGCCGGGATGCTCAGCGCCTCGTCGCCGTCGAGGGTCGGCACCTTCAGCTCGGCGCCGAGGGCGGCCTGGGCGACGTTGATCGGCAGCTCAAGCAAAATCTGGTCGCCGTCGCGGACGAAATACTCGTGGGGCTTGACGTTCAGGCTGACATACAGATCGCCGGCGATCCCGCCGCGCGGCCCGGCGTCGCCGCCGCCGCTGATCCTGATCCGCATGCCGTCGTCGACGCCCGCCGGCACCGTCAGCGCGCGCTTGACGCTCTGGCGGACGCGGCCCTCGCCGCGGCACTCCTTGCAGGGGATGGAGATGATCGTGCCCCGGCCGTCGCACTGGTCGCAGGTCGTGACCGTGACCATATTGAGGAAGGCGCGGACGCGCATCTCGCCCGAGCCGCTGCACTTGGGGCAGCGGGTGGGCTCGGTGCCGGGCTCGGCGCCGGAGCCGTTGCAGGGCGCGCAGTTCTCAAGGTGGCGGTACTCGATCTCCTTCTCGGTGCCGAAGATCGCCTCCTCGAACGAGATCGTCAGGTCGTAGCGCAGGTCGGCGCCCTGGCGCATGGCCGAGCGGCCGCCGCCGCGCGCGCCCTGGCCGAAGAAGGCGTCGAAGATCGAGCTGAAGGGATCGGCGCCGTTGAAGCCGGCGAACGGATCGAAGCCGCCGCCGCCGCTGACGCCGGCGTGGCCGAGCCGATCGTACATCGCCCGCTTCTGGTCGTTGGACAGCACCTCGTAGGCCTCGTTGACCTCTTTGAACTTGTCCTCGGCCTCGGTACTGCCGGGGTTGCGGTCGGGGTGGTATTGCAGGGCCAGCTTGCGATAGGCCTTTTTCAGCTCTTCGGCGGACGCGCCCTTGCTGACGCCCAGCACCTCGTAGTAATCGCGCTTGGTTTGAGTTGGCATAACGTGTGTCCTCTAGTGTGGGCTGCGGCTCTCGTGGGCTAGCCGTGCGCCGTTTGTTGCCAGGGGTCAGGGGTCAGGGATCAGGTGCGGCTGCGCAGCCGGGATGGTTCGCCCGTAGCGCCCGCCGTCCTGAGATCCGGCCTGGCCCCTGATCCCTGACCCCTCGTCCTTACCGCTCCACCGTCTCGTCTTCCGGCTGCTCGGGCTCGGGCTCGACGCCGAAATCCGGCGCGGGCTTGAGCCGCTGCATGGCCACGCTCAGCTCGGCGCTGCGGTTGGTGATCGCCTCCATGTCCTCGCCGTCCATCACCGCGCGCAGGGCGCGGATGCGATCCTCGACCTGGTTGCGGATGCTGACGTCGAGATCCTCGGGCGCCTCGCGCAGCATGCGATCGGCGGCGTAGAGCACGCCGTCGGCCTTGTTGCGGGTCTCGATCTGCTCGCGGCGGCGCTGGTCGGCGTCGGCGTGGGTCTCGGCGTCGCGGATCATGCCCTGGATCTCGTCCTCGCTGAGGCCGGAGGAGGCGGTGATCGTGATGTGCTGGGTGCGGCCGGTGTTCTTGTCGATCGCGCTGACATTGACAATGCCGTTGGCGTCGATGTCGAAGGTCACCTCGATCTGCGGCACGCCGCGCGGGGCGGCCGGGATCCCGTCCAGCGTGAAGCGCGAGAGCGATTTGTTGTAGCGCGCCTCGGCCCGCTCGCCCTGGAGCACGTGGATCTCGACGCTGTTCTGGTTGTCGCTGGCGGTCGAGAAGACCTGCGAGCGGCGGGTCGGGATCGTCGTGTTGCGGTCGATCAGCGGGGTCATGACGCCGCCGTAGGTCTCGATGCCCAGGGTCAGCGGCGTGACATCGAGCAGCAGGATGTCGGTCACGTCGCCCGCCAGCACGCCGGCCTGGATGGCGGCGCCGATCGCGACGACCTCATCCGGGTTGACGCCCTTGTGCGGCTCCTTGCCGAAGAACTTTTTGACGGCGGCCTGGACCGCCGGCATGCGGGTCTGGCCGCCGACCAGGATCACCTCGTGGATGTCGCCGGGCTTGAGGCCGGCGTCCTGGAGCGCCAGCTTGATCGGCTTGAGCGTGCGCTCGACGAGATCGGCGGTCAGCTGCTCCAGCTTGGCGCGGCTGAGGGTGAAGTTAAGGTGCTTGGGGCCGCTCTGGTCGGCGGTGATGAAGGGCAGGTTGACCTCGGTCTGGAGCACCGTCGACAGCTCCTGCTTGGCCTTCTCGCCGGCCTCCTTGAGGCGCTGGAGGGCGATGCGGTCGGAGCGCAGATCGATGCCTTCTTCGCGCTGGAACTCCTCGGCCAGCCAGTCGATGATCTTCTGATCGAAATCATCGCCGCCGAGGTGCGTGTCGCCGTTGGTGGCCTTGACCTCGAAGACGCCCTCGCCCAGCTCCAGGATGGAGACATCGAAGGTGCCGCCGCCGAGGTCGTAGACGATGATCGTCTCGTCCTGGCCGCGATCGAGGCCGTAGGCCAGGGCGCTGGCGGTCGGCTCGTTGATGATGCGGAGGACATCGAGGCCGGCGATGCGGCCGGCGTCCTTGGTCGCCTGGCGCTGCGAGTCATTGAAATAGGCCGGCACCGTGATCACGGCCTGGGTGACGGGCTCGCCCAGATAGGCCTCGGCGTCCTGCTTGAGCTTTTGCAGGGTCATGGCCGAGACTTCCTGCGGCGAGTAGTCGCGGCCGCCCATCAGCACGCGGACATCGTCGTTGGGGGCGCTGGTCAGGCGGTAGGGAACCATGTCTTTGTCGCGCTGGACGGCGGGCGCCGACAGCTTGCGGCCCATGAAGCGCTTGACCGAGAAGACCGTGTTCTCGGGGTTGGTGACGGCCTGGCGCTTGGCGACCTGGCCGACCAGCCGCTCGCCGTTTTTGCTGAGCGCCACCACCGACGGGGTGAGGCGTGACCCTTCGGCGTTAGTGATGACGGTGGCCTCGCCGCCCTCCATCACCGCGACCACCGAGTTGGTGGTGCCCAGGTCAATCCCGATGACTTTTCCCATGAGTTGCTCCTCTGGTCTGCCAAAGACTATTTGCCAACCTTGACCATCGTGGGCCGCAGCACCCGCTCGCCGAGCGTGTAGCCGCGCTGAAGCTCCTGCACGACCTTGTTGGCCTGGTCTTCGCCGGCCTCCTCGTACATCACCGCCTCATGGAAATTGGGATCGAAGTCCTCGCCGAGGGCGGCGATGGCCTGGAGGCCCTGGCCTTCGAGGATGGTCTCCAGCTTGCGCTGCACCATTTTGACGCCCCCCAGCCAGGGGTTGTTGCCGATGTCCTCGGGCACGTGGGCCATGGCGCGCTGGAGGTCGTCGACCACCGGCAGCATTTTCATGATCAGGCCGGCGCTGGCGTTGCGGATCAGATCCTCGCGCTCGCTCTCGGTGCGGCGCTTGTAGTTCTTGAAATCGGCCACCGAGCGCAGCCAATTGTTTTTATGCTCCTCAGCCTCCAGCTCCAGGGCGGCGATCCGCTGCTCAAGCTCGTTGAGCGACGGCTCGGCGCCGGCGGGCTGCTCGCTGTTCGGGGTTTGTCCTGCTTCAGTCATTTGGGGCCTCCACAACAATTAATCTTTCGACGGACGATGGTCCGTCCCGTAGAGATCGCCGAGCAAATCGCTCATCACGGTCGCGATGTAGCGCACGGTCGAGATGGAGCGGGGATAGGCCATGCGGCGCGGGCCGAGCACCCCGACCACGCCGACCACTTCGTTGTTGACGCCGTAGCGCGACAGGATCACGCTGTAGTCGCGCAGCTCGTCGCGGCTGTGCTCGCCGCCGATGATCACCTGCACGCCGTCCGAGGCCAGGGCCTGCGGGATGAGCGTGTCCAGCACTTTGCCGCCCTGGAGGATGCTCAGCACCTCGCGCACCCGCGCCACCTGCATGAACTCGGGCTGGGTCAGCATCTCCAGCACGCCGTCGTGGTGGATCAGCTCGTTCATCTGATCCTCGAACTGGCCCATCGCCCGCATGACGAGCTCCAGCACCGCGCGCTCGAAGGCGCTGAGCGGCGGCTCGACCGCCGGGTCCTGGCCGAGCGCGCCGATCGCCGGCGCGGTGGCCTCGCGGCAGAGATGGTTGAGCCGGGCGGCGATGCGGCTGAGCTGCTCCTGGGTGTGCTGTTCGTCGCTGGGAATGGTCTGCTGCTTGATCGTGCTGTCGTGGAGCACCAGGATCAGCAGGGTCATGGCGTCGTTGATCGCGATCAGCTCCAGGTGCTTGAAGCGGCTCTCGTAGGCCCGCGGCGGCGTGACGACGGCGGCGGTCTGGGCGGTGCGCGCCATTACGGCGGCGGCGAGGTGGATCCACTGGTCCAGCTCCGAGCGCACTTGATAGAACTGGTGCTTGATCGTCCGCTGCTCCTGGGTCGTGAGCGCCGTGCGCTCCATCAGGTTTTCCACGAAGAAGCGGTAGCCGAGGTCCGTGGGCAGGCGGCCGGCCGAGGTGTGGAGGTGGGTCAGCAGCCCCGCGTCTTCCAGCGCCGCCATTTCGTTGCGCACCGTCGCCGAGCTGACGCCCATGGCCGCCGCGAGGTCTTGCGAGGCGACCGGGATGGCCGTGTCGATGTATTGTTGAACGACTGCCTTCAAGATCCGGCGGCGGCGCTCGCTAAGTTCGATTGGCATGGCGGCCCCCTTGAGTGGTGTTAGCACTCTCGGGCGAGGAGTGCTAATCTGTCAACCCACAGAAGTGGCG